>JABHQB010000099.1 GCA_018695965.1 Flavobacteriales bacterium
AAGAGAGAAAAATGAAGCTGATGGTAAAGGAAGAGTTACTAATGCCGAATTAGAACAGAAAGAAAAAGTAGCTCAAGCGGAAAAACAAAAAAAGGAATTTGTTAAAAAATTAACTAAGGACTTAACAGCTACTACTGAGAGCGGGATACAGTGTAAAATAATTAAAAAAGGTAATGGTACTATTCATCCAGAATCAACAAGTACAGTTAACGTACATTATACAGGAAAACTTGAAGATGGAACAATCTTTGATTCTTCTGTAGAAAGAGGGAAGCCAGCTACATTTGGATTAAATCAAGTAATTCAAGGTTGGACTGAAGGTCTTCAGTTAATGGTTGTTGGAGATAAATTTGAATTCACAATTCCTGGAAATTTAGCTTATGGAGAAAACGGTATGCCACAAGCTGGAATCGGGCCAAATGCAACTTTAATATTTGAAGTAGAGCTGTTGGATATTCTTTAGTGCAAATAGTTAAAATTCCAAAGTTTGTTCAATTACTTTTCCCATCTTTAGTTTGGAAGAAAGAAAACTCTGAAAAAGAAATATATCTAACTTTTGATGATAGCCCTACCCCTAAATTTACATGTTAGATATTAAATTTACTAAGTAGCCTTAATATAAAGGCTACTTTTTTTGTGTTGGAGAATCTGCTGAAAAACATCCTAAAATTATTGATGCAATTCTAAATAATGGTCATCAAATTGGTAATCATACTTATTCTCATAAAAATGGATTTTTAAGTTCTAATAAAACGTATTTACAGGATATTAAAAAGTGTAAAAATATACTTCCAAATACAAAGTTATTTCGCCCTCCTTTTGGTAAATTGTATCCATCTCAAATCAGTAAAATAAGAAAAGAATATAAAATTATTATGTGGGATGTGTTGAGCTATGATTTTACTGAAAATATTTCTGATAAAAAATTAAAGAAAAACATACTGAAAAATACGGAAAGTGGATCGATTATTGTTTTTCATGATAATAAAAAATCTGAAAAAATACTTCAAAAAAATTTAGAAGAAATACTTAAAACTCTTTTGAAAAGAGGATTTAAATTTGGGACTATTTAGTAGCTATGCAAAAATAATCTAAACACTTATCTGTCATTTCTGAAATTGAGTAATCCGTATACTTTACATCATTAACTAAACTTTCGTTTTTATCTTGAAGTTTATGGCGGTTAAATCTATTTAATATATCGTAAGGAACTTGCAGTAACCTTCTTGGCATATTTTTTTCTAAATTGAAAATATCCCATTTCCTAATTCTTTCAACCGATTTCTTGTTTGCATTATAATATTCCATAATTTTTTCATTACCAAAAACTCCATTCATCTCAATGTCTGCAAAAGATATCTCTAGAATATCTCTCATTGACTGTGGAGTATATTCTCTGGTGTGCCATGGATTCCTGGAAAGAGACATTAGCAAGTTTGGCGTTGTTAATATCAACTTCCCTCCAGGTTTTAATACTCTATGAATTTCCTTTACAAACTGTTCATCATTTTGTATGTGCTCTATTACTTGAAAAGTGACTACATAATCAATACTATTTTCTTCTATTCCTTGTAAAGGAGGAACATTCATTTGTTTAAACTCAATGTTATTGTTGTCTTTCACCTTTTTCGAAATTGGAGAATCATACTTATCTACTGCAATATATTTCGTTGATTTCGGAGCTAACTCTGTTACTCCATATCCTTCTCCACTACCAATTTCGAGTATAGTTCCGCTTACCAATTTTGCAGCTTCCTTGTAAGCAATTAAGTGTCTTTGGAAAATTACATTTTCAGATGGATCAAGATGAGAACTCCGCTCAGCAGTTTGTAAAATACTACTCATTTATTTTCTTTTTAGGTGTGCAAATGTAATAAAAAATCTAATCTTCTAATTGCAACAGTACAGGGCAATGATCAGAATGTTTTGCTGAGGAAAGAATCTGGCTTCTCTTTAATTTAGGAAGTAACTGCTGTGAAATCATTTGATAATCAATTCTCCACCCTAAGTTTTTTACTCTTGCATTAGCTCGGTAACTCCACCAAGTATAATTGTGTGGTTCTTTATTTAGATGTCTGAATGGATCAATAAATCCACTTTGCAGAAAATTAGACATCCACTCTCTTTCTTCTGGTAAAAAACCGGATGTGTTTTTGTTTCTTTGAGGATTATGAATATCAATTGCCTGATGACAGATATTATAATCTCCGCATAAAATTAAGTTTGGAATTTCTTTTTTCAATTCATTAATATATTTTTGGAATTTATCCAGAAAGTATATTTTATATTCCTGACGAATATCTCCACTACTACCACTTGGGAAATAGATACTCATAACCGAATAGTTGTCAAAATCCGATCTAATAAACCTTCCTTCAAAATCAATATTCTCAATTCCGCAACCATATTCTACAAAGTTTGGTTTAGTTTTTGTTAAAATTGCCACACCACTATAACCTTTCTTCTCTGCTGGATTCCAAAAACAATGATATCCTAAATCGGTAAAAACAGATTCATCAAATTGCTGGGGATTTGCCTTTATTTCTTGCAAACACACAATATCTGCATTTGTAGATTTCAACCATTTATCAAAATCTTTTCTTAATGCTGCTCGAATTCCATTTACATTATATGTTAATATTACTGACATATTTTATTTTTTAATAGACGATAAAAGTAATACTTTTGTCA
>JABHQB010000100.1 GCA_018695965.1 Flavobacteriales bacterium
TAGAATTATCTTGAGATACTCCCATTACTATTCCTTTATCCCCTTCTTTTAAATTGGAAAGAGGAGTTGAATTGGAAGTCGGAAACTTTCCAAATTCATCTGGAATTGGATCTCCATGAGGGTCGAATTTTGGATTTCCTAAAAATTCATCTAATAGGGTAACTAGCTTATCAGATTTAATATGTTCTAATTGTTCGGCTACATCATGTACTTCATCCCAGTTAAAATATAGTTTTTCTACCAAGAATGTTTCCCATAACCTATGTTTACGAACAATATTTGTAGCTAATTTTTTACCTTTTGTTGTTAAACTTACACCTTTATATTTCTCATGATTAACTAATTTATTTAATGTAAGTTTTTTTAACATATCTGTTACAGAAGAAGCTTTTGTGTTGAGTTTTTTTGCAATTGAGTTGGTGCTAACATTATCATTTCCGTCTTCTGATAATGAGAAAATTGCTTTCAAATAATTTTCTACTGCTTTAGATATCATCTTTACAAAAATACAAATAAAAATACTTAATAAATAAAATTAGATGTATCTAAAATAATGAGGAATTTAACAGATATTCTATTATAGAAATAAAATATAATTTAGAAAATTAACCACTGAATTAAGAAATAGATAATTGTCAGATCAATAAAAAGAAGTACTCCAAATAGAGTTGGATTTAGATCATATAACTCCTTTAATCTATTCCAAATATTTTTCATCTTTTCTTCTTCATTTTCACTAAGTTATATGCTAAGAATAAAGTAATAATAGCGCTTAAAAAACTTCCCCAAAGAGGAAGTTCCCATATATTTTATGAGCTCTTTGAAATAATTTTGATATCCCAATCATAAAATATTCTAATAAGGTGAGATATTCCTGCTAAAAACAATACAATTGACGCAGCAGTAATAATTGTGTTCTTTTTCATAATTAATAGAGTTTTATTCGTGCTAAAGTTACTATTTTAATTCTAATACTACAATATTTTCTACATGATGTGTTTGTGGGAACATATCAACAGGTTGTATTTGTGTTACTTTATATAAATTATCCATTAAAGATAAATCACGAGCTTGAGTGGCAGAATTGCAACTTATATACACAATGCGTTTGGCTCCAATTTTAAGGATTTGTTTTACTACCTTTTTATGCATACCATCTCTTGGTGGGTCCGTAATTATTATATCAGGAGTCCCGTTTTCTGAAATGAATTCATCTGTAAAAATTTCTTTCATATCTCCAGTATAAAAAGTGCAATTTTCAATCTTGTTTCGTTCTGCATTTTCGTAAGCTGCTTTTATTCCTTCTTCCACAGAATCTATTCCAATAACTTTTTTAGCAGACGTTGCAACATATTGTGCAATAGTTCCTGTTCCAGTATAGAGGTCGTAGACTAAGTCCTTTTCAGTAATTTCTGCAAGTTTTTTTGTTTTTCTATACAGAATCTTTGCTTGCTCGCTATTAGTTTGAAAAAATGATTTTGCTCCAATTTTAAAATGTAATCCATCCATTTCTTCCATAATATGATCTTTACCATTAAAGCAAATAATATCTTGATCATACATAGTATCATTTGCTTTTTGGTTGATGACATATAATAAAGATGTAATCTCAGGGAAAGATATTTTGATGTGTTCCATCAGTAAATTGATATTCTTTTTATTATCTTCAAAAAATTGAACCAACACCATTAAATCGTTTGTGGAAGAAGTACGGATAAGTAAGTTTCTTAATAGTCCTTCATGATTTCTGATGTCAAAATATGTGAGTCCGTTTTCATCTGCAAATTTTTTTACAGAGAGGCGAATAGAATTGGAAGGTTCTTTTTGTAGGTAGCAATTATTAAGGTCAATTACTTTATCAAACATACCAGGAACATGAAACCCTAAAGCATCTTTATCTGCAATCTCTGCATCTGATTGTATTTCTTCTAAAGTAAGCCACCTTTTGTTAGAGAAAGTAAACTCCATTTTATTACGGTAAAAATATTCATTTTTACTTCCAATAATTTCTTCATGTTCTGCTAATTCTATACCTCCAATTCTTTTTAGATTGTTGAGTACTTCATTTTGTTTAAACTCTAATTGAGAAGTGTAATTCATGTTTTGCCATTTGCATCCACCACAAGTTCCAAAATGTTCACATTTTGGTTCTGCTCTTCTAACTGAAAGAGTATGTATTTTTTCTATACGAGCTTCCCAAAACTTCTTTCTTCTCTTAAAAACAGTAATATCGCAAATGTCCCCAGGCACTCCACCTTGAACAAAAATAACTCTACCATCATGTTTTGCTACTGATTTTCCTTTGTTTGCAGTATCTATTATTTCAATGTTTTCTAAAAATATAGGTTTCCTCCTGTTTTGTTTTCTCATTTAGCAAAAATATAGATAGTATTTTAAATCTTTAAATGAAAAATTAATATTTTATAAGTTTTTCCATTTTTTTATTTTTAATTGATTAATTTTATCAACTGTATTACGACAAATATATTTTATTAATTACAATCAATTTATTATGAAAAAACTATTACTTTTTTTGTTTTGCATTCCATTTTTAGGAATTACTCAAAGTTCACACACAATTAATACTGCTGGTATGACATTTTCTCCAAATAATTTAACCATTAATATTGGAGATACAGTTAATTGGGTTAATACTGGTGGATTCCACAATGTAAATGCAACATTATCAACATTTCCTTTAAATCCAGAAGGTTTTGGTAATTCTGTAGGATCTGGATGGACTTTTACACATGTCTTTTTATTGTCTGGAACATATAATTATCAATGCGACCCACATATTCCTGGTATGACTGGTGTTATAGTTGTGAATTCACAACCAACATCAGATTTATTTATATCTGAATATGGAGAAGGTAGTGGGTATAATAAATACATAGAAATTTATAATCCAACAGCTACAAGCGTTGATTTATCTGATTATCAGATATGGAAAGTTACAAATGGTGGTTCTTGGCCAGAATACACTTTAAATCTATCTGGAAATCTTGCAGATGGTGATGTATATATTATTTATCATATCAGTTCAAATATTGATCCAATTATTAGCTCAGCTGGAGATATTGCATGGAGTCAGGCGAGTTGGAATGGTGATGACGCTGTAGGATTAGCAAAGAATGGAGTTCTTATTGATGTCATTGGTGAAGATGGTCCTGATCCTGGTAATGGATGGGATGTCGCTGGAATAACTGATGCAACAAAAGATCATACATTAGTAAGGAAATGTTCAGTAACTGGTGGAAATACAAATTGGATTGTATCAGCTGGAACTGATGCTCTGAATTCTGAGTGGGTGGTTTTGTCTCAAAATGATTGGTCTAATATTGGTCAACATACACCTCCATGTCAATCTGCTCCTGTTTATGGATGTACTGATTCTAATTCAATAAATTATAATTCACTAGCAACAATTGATGATGGTAGTTGTATTTATCCTGTCTATGGATGTACTGATACATCTGCTATTAACTATAGTCCTAATGCTAACACAGATGATGGTTCTTGTTGTTTTGTTTCAGGGTGTACAGATTCACTGGCATCTAATTACAATTCTGCAGCATGTTATGATGATGGTTCATGTTTAATATCTGTAAATGGATGTACTGATTCATCTGCTGCTAATTATAATCCTAACGCTAATACAGATGATGGTTCGTGTTGTTTTGTTTCAGGTTGTACAGATTCACTGGCATTTAATTATAATTCTGCAGCATGTTATGATGATGGTACTTGTATAAACCCTGTTTTTGGGTGTATGAATACTAATGCAATGAATTTTGACTCTACTGCAAATACAGATGATGGAAGTTGTATTCTTCTTGTTGATAAAGAAGATTTATTCTTCTCAGAATATGGTGAAGGGAGTTCAAATAACAAATATCTAGAAATATATAATTCTACATCTAACCCAGTTAATTTATCTTCTTATGCTCTTACTAGAGTATCAAACGCACCAACAACTGTTGGTGTTTATGAGTATTGGGTAGATTTTGATCCTACTGCTGTTATCTTAGCAAATGATGTTTATATTATAGCTCATGCATCAGCTGATTCAATTATTCTATCACAAGCAGATATGACATATTCATCTTTAAGTAATGGTGATGATGGTTTTGCTTTAGTTTATGGTGTAGAACCATCAACTCCTGTATTATCGAACGAATATATTATTCTTGATTATGTTGGAGATTTTAATGGAGATCCAGGATTTGGATGGGATGTTGCTGGAGTAAGTGAAGCAACAAAAGATCATGTTTTAGTTAGAAAGTGTGATATAAATATTGGTAATACAAATTGGTCAAGTTCAGCAGGAACAGATTCACTAAACTCTGAATGGACAGTTTTATTTAATGAAGATTGGTCAGATATTGGTCAGCATACTAATCCATGTACATCCCTTGATATTTATGGATGTACAGATTCAACCGCATTAAATTATAATCCATCTGCAACAATTGATGACAGTTCTTGTACTTATCCAGTACCTGGTTGTATGGATGCGACTGCATTCAACTACAATCCATTAGCTACTGTAAGCGATAGTTCTTGTGTTGCTACTTTAATGGGATGTTTAGATCCAA
>JABHQB010000009.1 GCA_018695965.1 Flavobacteriales bacterium
AAATTATTATTTAATATATTTGAAGATGGAAAAATTGAGAGAAAAATAATCTTTGAATAAAATGAAAAAAATATCACTACTATTACTATGTGTGCCTTTGACAGGATTCTCACAACAAACGGTATATGATAGTATTTTTCATGATGGTGTTTACAGACAATATATAACATATATACCGGATTCATACGACCCATTAGTTGATGTTCCTTTAGTATTTAACTTTCATGGATTAACTGGAACAGCATATACTACAATGTGGCATGCAGATTTTCGACCAATTGCTGATACATCAAATTTTATAATTGTACATCCTCAAGGTTTATTAGATAATATAGGATTGACACATTGGAATATTGGACAAAGTTCTGTAGATGACATTGGATTTATTGAAGAGTTACATCAGAAATTGACCTTAGAATATAGTATTGATCTAGATAAGGTATATAGTGCTGGAATGTCAAATGGAGGATATATGAGTTATTATCTATCTTGCGCTATGAGCGATAAGATAGCTGCAATAGCTTCTGTTACAGGAGCAATGTCTCAATATACCGAAACAATATGTAATCCTACTCATCCAACACCAGTAATGGAGATTCATGGAACGGCTGACTCTACCGTTCCTTTTAATAGTATTATTAGTGGTTTAGAATATTGGAGAGATTACAATAATTGTAGTTCAACAGCTGATACAACAGTTATTCCAGATTTAGTCTTAGGAGACTGGAGCACGGTTGAACATATTATTTATACTAACGGAGATAATGATGTTACAACTGAATTATTTAAAGTAATAGGAGGAGGACATACTTGGCCAGGATCTAATTTCTCAAGTGGAGTTACAAATTATGACATTAATGCATCTTTAGAGATATGGAAATTCTTCTCGAGATATGATATCAATGGATTAATTGGAACAAATGTATCAATAGATAATAAAACCAAGAAAGATAAACATCTAGTAAGAATAACAGATATTTTGGGAAGAGAAACTAATCTAACAAACAATACTCTACTTTTATATATTTATGATGATGCAACTGTAGAAAAAATAATAACTTTGAATAAATAAAAATTACATAAAATGATTGTTACAACAACAGACACAATACCAAATAAAGAGATTTATGAAATCTCAGGAATTGCTAGAGGAAGTACAGTAAGAGCTAGAAATATTGGCAGAGATATTTTTGCTGGACTAAAAAATATTGTAGGAGGAGAAATCTCAGAATACACCAGATTACAAGCGGTAAGCAGAGAACAAGCAATGCAAAGAATGATAGAAGACGCAAATCGCATGGTAGCAGATGCAATTATTAATGTCCGACTAACAACCGCAATGATAATGCAGGGCACTGCAGAAATTTTAGCTTACGGAACTGCCGTAAAACTAAAATAATGGAATTCTTACCATTTCTTATTTTCATATCCATTTTTATTTATTTTATTTTTAACCGAATAGAGGAAAAAAATAAAGAAAACTTTGAAGATAGAGATAACTAATGTATGATGTTGTAATCTTAACTGACCACCGATATGTAAATCCAAAAAAAACAGATTGGTACACTGATCAAGTTTTATTAGAAGATCAATTATTGCAAACTGCATTAGAAAACAAAGGATTAAAAGTTATAAAAAAAGATTGGGCAGACCCTGAATTTGATTGGACTAATACAAAACACGCTATCTTCAGAACTACTTGGGATTATTTTGAAAGATTTAATGAATTCTTTAGTTGGTTAGAAAAAACTAAACATCAAACTACATTCATCAACTCTGCTGACATTATCCGTTGGAATATTGACAAACACTATCTGCAAGACTTACACAACAATAACATAAATATTGCTCCTACTCTATTTATAGAAAAAGGAGATAAGATAACACTTAAACAACTATTTGATAAAACAAATTGGACAGAAGCGGTAATAAAACCTGCCGTTTCTGGTGCTGCCAGACACACATATCGGATTACTCCAGACAATTGTTTAAATCATGAAAAGATCTTCGAAGAGTTAATTAGTGAAGAAGGTATGTTGTTTCAAGAATTCTTAAATGACATTACAATTAATGGAGAAATCTCTTTAATAATGATTGGAGGTAAATATACCCATGCAGTGAAAAAGATTGCAAAAAAAGGAGATTTTCGTGTACAGGATGATCATGGAGGTACAGTAGAAAAATATGAAACTACATTTGAAGAAATAAAGTTTGCAGAAGAATGTATTGAAAATTGTCCTTTCTCTCCTATTTACGCTAGAGTTGATATCGTTTATGATAATAATAATCAACCATCATTAAGTGAGTTAGAATTAATTGAACCAGAACTATGGTTTAGGAACAATCCTAATAGTGCAGAAATGTTAGCTAATGAAATAGAAAAATTATTTTTTTGAAATTTTACTTAATACAATAATTTCTGTATACAACTCTATACCATCATCATACTCTGAATAAAAGTATATTTTCTGTTCATCATAGTTAAAGATAAATTTCAATTCATCTTGGGTATAATAAATGTCTCCTAAATCTTTATCTCTCTCTTCAAACTCCCAATACACTCTATTAAAATCCGATCCATCAATACTTATATCATAATAATCATCATCAAAATCCATTATAGTTTCTACCCACTGAGCAGATATCTCCTCAAATTCATTTGAATATGAATTATACTCATAAAACTCCATGTACCTAGCAACAATAGTTTGATTATCAACCTGAGAAAAAGATAGTGTTGAAATAAATATTCCTAAAATAATAAGTATTTTTTTCATAGTTATTATTTTTCAGAAAGTAAAAATAATTTCAACTCAATTTCATCTAAGATCATATAATCTCCTAAATCCTCAAAAAATGATTTGGAATTATATTTTATATCCCATTTTGTTCTATCAAATTTTATAATAGATGTTGCTAAAAACGCGTCATTATCAATTCTAATGTTAGCACCAAAAGTAATAGAATGTGTAATTTCTTTAATTGTTAAATCTGCTGTTATCTTGTAACTTTCTGGATTAATTTTATTCGGTATTGCTTTTGTAATTTTTAGTCTAGACTCTGGATGTTTGTCTACTCCAAAGAAATCTTCATCTTTTAAATGTTTTTCTAAATTAGTTCGATATTCTTCATCCTCAATATCTGTGTTTTTTATAGAAGTCATGTCAATTACAAACGTCCCTCCTACTAATTTTCCATCTTTAATCTCCAGCGCACCTGATTTTAAGTTAATCTCTCCTTGATGACTAGAAGTAAGTTTAGATCCTGTCCACATTAAACGTGAAGCATCTGTATTTACCTCTACCGTTTTTTGTGAGAAAGAAATAATTGTAAAGAAACTAAGTACAAGAGAAAATAATATATTTTTTGTCATAACTGAAATTTTTAATTGTTTGAACAAAAATACATATTTTTACATCAAAAACAAACGCAAATGATTAAGATACGTAAATTCCAATTTGAGAATACAGAGCTTATGAAAATAGCTCATAATATTAGGTATGAAGTTTTTGTAATTGGACAAAATTGCCCTGAAGATATCGAATGGGAATTTGAAGAAGAATCTACTCATTTTTTAGTGTTTGAGAACAAAGAGGCTGTAGCAACTGCTCGTCACAGAGAAACTAAAAACGGATACAAATTAGAAAGATTTGCTGTATTGAAAAATAAAAGATCTAATGGATATGGACATATTGTTTTAAAAGCAATTCTAGAAGATTTGTCCAAATTTAAAGGGAATATTTATATGCATGCTCAATTAGATGTAATACCTTTTTATGAAAAAATGGGGTTTGAAAAAGAAGGAGATTTATTTGTAGAAGCAAATATTATGCACTATAAAATGGTGTTAAAAAGATAAAATATTATTGACTACTCATTACTGAATTTACTTTTGTAGTCCATCCATAAACATCCTTAATAGAACCATTCTGAATTCCTTGTAAATCCTTTTTTAATTTAGAAGCGTAACTATTAATCTGACTTTCTATTTCAATTTTTTGATCACCAACAGTAATAGATTTGATAGGTGCTACTGTAACTGCTGTTCCAGTTCCAAACACTTCTTTTAATATTCCATTACTATGCGCCTCAATTACCTCATTTACTAAAATTTTTCGTTCTTCTACTTTAATTCCATTATCCCGAGCAAGTGTAATAAGACTATCTCTAGTAAATCCTCCTAATATAGTATCAGAAAGGTCAGGTGTAATAAGTGTGTCATTAATTCTTATCCAGATATTCATGGTTCCAGACTCCTCAATATACTTATGATCTACGGAATCTGTCCATATAACTTGTGTGAACCCCTTAGCGTTTGCTAATTTAGTAGGATAGAAAGATGCAGCATAATTTCCAGCTGCTTTAGTGTATCCAACCCCACCTTTAGAAGCTCTTGTATAATGCTGTTCAACTACAACATTTATATCTGATGGATAATATCGTGTAGTAGGAGATGTAATAATCATAAATGTATATTCATCTGAAGCAGAAGCTTTAATACACTCTCCAGATGCAAAAACAAATGGACGGATATATAATGAATATTCTTCATCTTTCTTGCACCAATCAGAATCTAGAGCAATTAAACTCTCTAAACCTTCTATAAAAATATCTTTCGGAATCTGAGGAATATACAACCTTTCAGCCGACTTATTAATTCTTCTGAAGCTATCTTCTTTTCTAAAAAGTAATACCTCATCATCAGAATTCTTAAATGCCTTCATCCCTTCAAAAACAGATTGTCCATAATGTAGAACCTGAGTCCCAGGCATCATATCTATAGGTCCATAAGGTCGAATTTCAGACTCTCCCCAACTACCATTTTTATATCTACATATAAGTATATGATCCGAAAAAATTCTTCCGAATGGTAAATTTGAAAAATCTGTTGAATCTATTCTAGAATTACTTGTTTTTAAAATCTTCATATATCTTTCTGCGTTAAGATTCTCTATTTTGCAAAAATATAAAAAAAAGAGGGGGAAAAACCCCCTCTTCTATATTAAATTTATAAAAAAAGATCTTTTTATTTAACTATAACTAGTTGTTGTGTATTAATTGCTGTTCCGTTTTTATCTCTTATAACAACAATATATTGTCCTGAGTTCAAATCAATATCCTTCATAATCATATGATTACCAGTGCCTAAATTCATATTATTCTCTGAGATTTTTACACCAATCATATTATAGATTTCAATAGAAACATTATCTGATCTATCTAATGAAATTGGGATAAACAACTTGTTATTTGCTGGATTTGGATAAATATTTGAGATTTCTATTCCTTCAATGTTAGTTAAAGACAATACTTCTGATGTAACTTCAAATTGTATAGTTTCATCATAATAGAAGAAGAAATCTGTAGTTCGAAAAACTACTATATACGGAATTGGGCTAAGATGAGTAATATCTGGAGTCCAACTAAAAACACCTTCAATTTCATTTCCATTTCCAGTAAGAGAAACAGAATGAGAAGCAGGAGAAACAGAAAAGTTAAATGGAGCTCCATAAGCTTCCATATCTAAAACATCATTTACATCTGCATCATTAGCTATTAAGTGTAATTGATAATTTTGTCCTGGATTTATTTTTACATAAGGATAACCTCCAGAATTTGTTGGTACGGATTGCATATTAGAAACCTGAGGCATTGAATTTAAAGTGTCTGGAACAACAATAAACTGCATATCTCTTCTCATTTCTCCAATTTTAGCTCCATTTCTATATTCTTCAATTAAGAATGAAGCTTCAAAATTACCAACAAGACTAGCACTCCAGCTTAATGATCCTGTAACAGAATCTAATGTAAAAATACCAGAAGGATTAGAATAGATGCTATCAGAAAGATATTCGTATCCGTTCACCATTGATGTTAATCCAAGAGGAGTAACTAAACTCCAAACTAATGAATCTCCATCAGGATCAAAAGGAAGAGGATTATATGACCAAAGAGTATCAGCAGGTAAATAAGCTACTGGCGGAGATAAATAAGAAGCCGAAGAATTAGGATTCAAACTATCAGATGTAAAGTAAGTCGTTAATCTCATACTTTCACTGAGAGGATTTGACATATTTATAATAGCTCCATTTCTACAACATTCTTCATAGCTAATCGAATAATATCCGTCTCCGGGTAACGTTATGGTGTCGTTATAAATATAAACTTCTACACCATAAGCAGATTGAACTGGTAAAAATAAATTACCAGAAGTTGTATCATAACTAACAGTTGAGCTAAATAAGGAGTTCCAATTCCCTGAAGTATCAAGTTCACTTACATAGAAAACAGCACTTGTAACCATAGGAATCCCTATTGTATCCCTATAAGCTGTTAGTTCTACGGCATAATGAGATCCTAAAGAATCTGTTCCTAAATATGACGTTACAATTTGCCCACCCATTAAGTGAGTCGAGTAAGAAGACATGGAAAGAGCGGTTGCTAAAGTAAAAAGTAGTAATTTTTTCATAACAAAAGAGGTTTTTTAATTAAGTATTAACAAAAGTATACGTCAAAAATAAAAAAAAAATTGAGATAATCTCAATTAAAACTTAAAAAAATAGTTATAATCAGAAGATATTGTATTCTAAATTGCTGTGTTATAGAAAAATAACCTCTATAATTGCAAAATAAAAAAATTAAAACAATGAAAAAAATAATATACACATTATTCTGTATTACTGCCTTTTTATCCGTCTCACAAGCACAATCGAACACAGAAAAAGAATATACTATTTATGGAGATTCTAAAATGACTACTGAAGGAGTTATAAGTGGAAAAGAGTTAATTTCCTTACTAGAAACACAAGATTCTGCTATGGTAAAAGTAGAGGGTGTTATATCAGAAGTGTGTAGTAAAAAAGGATGTTGGATGGATGTAAATCTTGATGGAGAAGAAACATTATTTGTAAGATTTATGGATTACGGATTTTTTATGCCATTAGATGCAGCAGGAACTACAGCAATTATTGAGGGTATGGCAAAAATTGAAATGCAAACAGTAAGGTGGTTAAAACACAAAGCAGAAGATGCTGGAGAAACACAAGAAGTAATAGATGCTATTACTAAGCCAATTATTGCATATAGCATATCAGAAGCAACAGGAGTTATCTTAAAATGAGATTAGGTTTAAAAATATTAGTACTATGTATTATTGCGTATTCTCTTTTTTCTTATCAAGGAACTACAGCACAAAACAAAAAAGAATCAACAAACTACCCAAATAAAGATAGTGAATTAGCTATATTAATGAGAGATTTGGTTGAAAACACAGAAAAAGTAAAAAAACAAATAATAAATGGAGAGGAAATTGAATTTTTTATTGAATTTAAGAAACTTCATACAGCCGTACCAACAGAAGTAAATTTAAGAGATGATGGGCTATACACCGCCTTTACTGAAAGTTACATTTACTCTGTTAAAGAACTTATAAATACTGAAAATGATAAAGCAACACTTTACAATAACATGATTCAGTCGTGTATAAATTGCCATCAGCAAATTTGTCCAGGGCCAGTAAAAAGAATACGAAAACTTAAAATAAAAAAGTGAAATGAAGAAAGAACTCATCATAACAAAAGATGGTTCTCATTCACTTTTTGTTCCAGATTTAAACGAAACCTATCATTCCGTTCATGGGTCTATTTCTGAAGCCATCCATGTTTTTATCAATAGTGGTCTTCTCTCCCATCGAAAAAAAAACATAAATATTCTTGAAATGGGTTTCGGAACAGGATTGAATACTCTACTAACTTTAAAAAATATTAAACACAGAAAGATACATTACACATCTTTGGAGCCATATCCTATTTCTTCTGAAATATACAACAAACTTAATTTTCATACCCTTATAAATTCTGATTCCGATACTTTTCTAGAATTACATACATCTAATTGGGAAGAAGAAGTGTTTATTTCAGAAAATTTTACTCTTTATAAAACTCAAAAGAAAATACAGAACTTCATTTCTAAAAAGAAATTTGATATTATTTACTTTGATGCGTTTTCTCCAGAAAAACAAACGGAAATGTGGACTACAGAGGTTTTTGAGAAATGTTTCGACCTGCTAAATAAAGATGGTTTTTTAGTAACTTATTGTGCTAAGGGAATATTTAGAAGAACTTTAAAGTCTGTAGGATTTGAAGTAATCTCTTTAGATGGACCTCCTGGAAAAAGACAAATGACACGAGCAAATAAATCTACTTATCAAAAATAGAATCTAAAATAAGTTTAAACCCTTTATAAGCAAAAAAGAAAATTATCGGAACTAACAATAATCCTATTATTATGAAAGTCCAATCATCTGCCTTTCGTTCATTATTAAAACCTATATGAAAACAAATTGCCGACAACAGTACAGATATAGCAAAACCTGACAGCCACATTCCTCCTTTTATAAGTTTTTCTTTATCCATTATAATTATCTACTGCATTCCTTACAGAACCATGTTTTTCTAAAAGATTATTGGCAGTTTCATAGTTCACTCCAATTTCTTTCATTATCATTTTAGTTCCTCTATCTACTAATTTATTGTTTGAAAGTTGCATATCTACCATCTTATTCCCTTTTACTTTCCCTAGTTTTATCATTACAGAGGTAGATATCATATTTAGAACTAATTTCTGAGCAGTACCTGATTTCATACGAGTACTTCCTGTTACAAATTCAGGACCAACAACTATTTCAATTGGAAAATCAGAAACTTCAGAAAGAGAGCTGCTTGAATTACAAACTATACAAGAGGTTGTTATATCTTCCTTTTGACATTGTTTAAGCGCACCAATTACATAAGGAGTTGTTCCAGAAGCGGCAATTCCAACTACAACATCATTTTGGTTAATTTTATGAGATTGTAAATCTTCCCATCCCAAATTACTGTTATCTTCTGCAAATTCCACTGCCTTTCTCATAGCTTTATCTCCACCTGCCATCAATCCTATTACCAATCCATGATCCACACCAAAAGTTGGAGGGCATTCAGAAGCATCTACAATTCCTAACCTACCGGAAGTTCCTGCTCCAATATAAAACAATCTACCCCCATCATTCATTTTAGGAACAATTGCATTTACTAATTTTTCAATTTGAGGAATCTGTTTCTCTATCGAATGAGCTACTGTTTTATCTTCTCTATTTATATTTTTAAGTAAGTCTGAAGTGGTCATCCCTTCCAGACTGTCATAATTAGAGTCGGATTCAGTAGTTGTTTTCATTTAATACAAAGATGGAAATTTAGATGGATTTACTTCATTCATCATTCCATACACTTTCTCAAAAACATCATCTGTAGAAGGTTTTGAAAAGTAATCTCCATCTTTTCCATATGGTGGTCTGTGTGCTTTTGCAGCTAAAGTTTGTGGTTCAGAATCCAAATAGTTATATGCGTCTTGTTCTTCTATAATATTTTGTAAAATATAAGCTGACGCTCCACCAGGAACATCCTCATCTATAACTAATAAACGGTTTGTTTTCTTTACGCTTTCTGAAATATCGTGGGTCAAATCAAAAGGAACTAAAGTCTGTGTATCAATTACCTCACAAGAAATTCCAGATCTTTCTAATTGATTAGCTGCATCCGTCACTATCCTCCAAGTACTACCATATGTTACTAAAGTAATGTCAGAACCTTCTTTAGTGATTTCTACTTTTCCTAGAGGAACTCTAAATTCACCAATATTATTAGGTAATTTTTCTTTTACTCTATATCCATTCAAACATTCAATTACCATTGCTGGGTCATTTGATTGCATTAAGGTATTATAGAATCCTGCAGCTCTTGTCATGTCTCTTGGCACACATAAATACATTCCTCTTGTACCGTTCAACAACATTCCCATTGGAGATCCTGAATGCCAAATACCCTCTAGTCTATGCCCTCTAGTTCTGATAATTAACGGAGTTATTTGTCCACCATGTGTTCTGTAATATAAAGATGAAATATCATCAACCATAGACTGAAAACCATAAATCACATAATCCAAATATTGCATCTCTGCAATTGGTTTTAATCCCCTCAAGGAAAGCCCAATACCTTGACCAATAATAGTTGCCTCCCTAATACCTGTATCTGCAACTCTTGTTTCACCAAACTTATCTTGTAATCCCTCGCAACCTTGATTTACTCCACCAATCTTACCAACATCCTCTCCAAATATCATTGCTTCTGGTATTGCATCGAACATATGATGGAAATTATCTCGGATAATGATTCTACCATCTACCTCTTCTGCATTTGAATCATAAGTTGGCTTTACTTCTGACACATTATGAACTGAAGTTGATGTATTATTATATAACTTAGTATTATACCTTTCATGATTCTCAGAATTTATTTTTTTAATGAAATCACGTAAAGTTCCCTTCTCAGGAATATCTTCATTTACAATCATTCCTAAAAGAGTTCTCGCTTTTGAAAGAAAATCTCTTCTGAAAATACCAAACATTGCCGACTGATTTAAATCTTGAATCCAATCTGCAATCTCAGGAATATTAATCTTAACATCAATAGAATTAAAAATTTCTAAAAGTTCTTTCCATTCTGATTTTATAGGAGATTGATATTCTTCCCAAGCTTCCTTTTTTTGTTTTTTTACTGTATCTATAGATTCTTTATCAATTACATCTAATTCATTAGCAGTTGCAATGTTACTTTCTATGATCCATTCTTGAAACTTCTTTATACAATCAAAATCTTGTTCCCATTGTAGTCTTTCTTTACTTTTATATCGTTCGTGAGAACCTGAAGTAGAATGACCTGTAGGTTGTGTCATTTCAACAACATGAATAATTGAAGGAATATGTTTTTCTCTAGCTAGTTTTTCCGCTTTCTCATATGCAGAAACTAAAGAAGGATAATCCCATCCTTTTACTTTTACGATATCATAACCAGCCCCCTTTTGATCATTCTGAAATCCAGACAACACAGTAGAAACATCTGATTTTGTCATTTGCACTTCATTCGAAACAGATATTCCATAAGCATCATCCCAAATAGAAATAATTGCAGGAACTTGTAATACTCCAATTGCATTTACAGCTTCCCAAAAATGACCTTCCGCACAAGACGAGTTACCAATTGTTGCAAAAGCAATCTCATTTCCTTTATTTGTAAATCCAGGATTCCTTTTTGCAATCTCAGGATTATCTCTATATACCTGTGAAGCTTGCGCTAAACCTACCAATCTTGGAAACTGAGAAGCTAAACAAGCCATATCTGAAGTAGAATTCTTTTGATTCATTAGATTTCTCCAACTACCGTCATCATTTAGAAAACGTGTTCCAAAATGATTCATCATTTGACGAGACCCAGAGGAAGGCTCTCTTTCTAATTCAGGATCACCATATAAAGCTGAAAACATGTGTTTTGGAGAATATTGTCCAATAGCAGTCATTAATGCTTGATCTCTGTAATAACCCGCTCTAAAATCACCATTACGAAATACTTTAGCCATAGCAACTTGAGCTAACTCCTTTCCGTCTCCAAAAATACCAAAACTACCTTTTCCAGAAAGCACATCTCTTCTTCCTTGAGATCCAGATTCTCTAACATCACGTATCAATCGATAATCAGCAAGAATTGTTTCTTTAAATTTATTTTTTGATATTTTCAATGAAGATTCTTTTGTTTTTGTAGACATACTAATTATTTTTCAAATTTCTGGTTTGCAAAAATAGTTATTTTATATGAAATCTATCTAAATTTAATACAGAAGAAAAATATCTCATAAAAAAGTTTCTTTAATTAAAAATATAGTTACTTTTGCGGCCCCTTAATAATGAGGACTAATCACGAGATGTTTAAACCAAATTAAAAAGAATAATGTCAACAAGAATTAGATTACAAAGACACGGAAAAAAAGGAAAGCCAGTTTACAACATAGTTGTAGCTGACCAAAGATCTCCAAGAGATGGTAAATATATTGAGAAATTAGGAATTTACAATCCAAACACAAACCCTGCAATAATTAACTTAGATTTTGATAGCACTCTAGATTGGATGATGAAAGGAGCTCAACCATCTGACACTGCAAAAGCAATACTTTCTTACAAAGGAATCTTAATGAAAAAACACCTTTTAGAAGGAGTTAGA
The DNA here is from genome assembly GCA_018695965.1 of Flavobacteriales bacterium. Classification (GTDB taxonomy): domain Bacteria; phylum Bacteroidota; class Bacteroidia; order Flavobacteriales; family BACL11. The sequence continues at coordinate 12,090 of JABHQB010000009.1, forward strand.
AAAGGAGCTTTTAATGAAGAAGAAGCTGAAAAAAGATTTACTACTTGGATGGAAGAAAAAAACCAAAAGGTAGCTGACAAATCACAAAATGTATTAAAAGCTAAAGAAGATGCTAAGAAAGCTAATCTAGAAACTGAAAGAGCTAAAAATGAAGCAAAAGCTAAAGAGTTAGCAAATAAGAAAACTAAAGCTGCTGAAGAAACTACTGAGGAAGTTACGGAAGAAGCTCCTGCTGCTGAAGAAACTACTGAGGAAGTTACGGAAGAAGCTCCTGCTGCTGAAGAAACTACTGAGGAAGTTACGGAAGAAGCTCCTGCTGCTGAAGAAACTACTGAGGAAGTTACGGAAGAAGCTCCTGCTGCTGA
>JABHQB010000101.1 GCA_018695965.1 Flavobacteriales bacterium
CATGTTTTTCTACATCAAATCCATCTACATAGTTTTCCTCAATTAATCTGATAATTGAATCTGTTTTCCCCTCTTCCTTGTCTGTTGGTATTATATAATGCAGATCTAACTCTTTCATAATAGATTTCAGAATTTCTTCCTCATGTTTTTCTACATCAAATCCATCTACATAGTTTTCCTCAATTAATCTGATAATTGAATCTGTTTTCCCCTCTTCCTTGTCTGTTGGTATTATATAATATTGTCCTAAATAAATTCCTACAATTAGGATTAAAGAATAAATTATTGGCTGATAATTTCTATTGTTCATGTAAAGTATCTTCATCTATTTTACACACTTCTACACCCGCTTCTATCAAAAAATCTACTCCACTTATATCCTTATATTCATTTATATACACCAATCTACTAATTCCTGCCTGATGCACTAATTTACTGCAATCTTTACAAGGAGACATAGTTAAATAAAGGGTAGCTCCACTACAATCATGAGTAGATCCTGCTGTTTTCAGAATTGCATTTGCTTCTGCATGTAGTACAAACCAATTTGTTTTACCATTTTCATCTTCACAACAATTATCAAAACCAGAAGGAGTGCCATTATATCCATCAGAAATAATCATCTTATTCTTTACAATAATTGCTCCTACTTTTTTTCTATTGCAATGAGATAGTTTTGCCCATTCCAAAGCCATTCTTATATAAGCTTTATCGTATCGTTCTTGTTTTTTTTCTGTCATGATTAAAAATCCATCAAAGCCATTTTACCAATATATTTTCCTATAATATCAAACTCAATATTTACAGTAGTGCCAACTTCAAAAGTATGAAAATTAGTGTTATTATAAGTATAAGGAATAATAGCCACAGAAAAACTATAATCTTTAGAATTTACCACCGTTAAACTAACTCCATTCACACAAACTGATCCTTTCTCTACTGTGATATTGTCTGAAGGTTTATACTCAAAAGTAAACATCCAAGATCCATTTTCTTCTACAATATTAATACATTTTGCCTTTTGGTCAACATGACCTTGTACAATATGCCCATCAAGCCTATCTCCTAACTTCATGCTTCTTTCTAGATTTACTTTATCTCCTATTTTAAGTCCACCTAAATTACTTTTTTCAAGAGTTTCCTTAATTGCGGTTACCGTATATATATCATCTTCTATTTTTACTACCGTTAAACAAACCCCATTATGAGATAAGGACTGATCTATTTTAAGTTCATTTGTAATTTCTGACTTACAACTTATATTCAAATTACTCCCTTCATTTTTTAGGGAAACAACTGTAGATATACTCTCTATTATTCCTGTAAACATATTAATAATCTATTTCTTGTTGAACCATATTTTCTGGTATCTGCCTAAAATCATAATTCTGATCTCTTAACTGAGGAATATAGCCAGCCTCTTCAATACATTTTTGTATATCTTTAGAAGTAAATCTATGAGGAGCTCCTGCAACAGAAACTACATTTTCTTCCAACATAATAGACCCCATGTCATTTGCTCCTCCATGTAAACATACTTGAGCAATATTTGCACCAACGGTAAGCCAAGAAGCTTGTATATTATTTATGTTTGGTAACATAATCCTGCAAATAGCTAAAGTTCGAATATATTCATCATCCGTAACTGTATTATTTATTCCTTTTACCCTTTGTAAAAGAGTCCCATCATCCATGTAAGGCCATGGAATAAAAGCATTAAAACCTTTAGTTCCTTCTGGTTTTTCAGACTGTACGTCTCTTATCCAGACTAAATGTTCAAATCTCTCTTCAATAGTTTCCACATGACCAAACATCATGGTTGCAGACGTTGTAATATCTAATTTATGAGCCTCTCTCATCACGTCTAACCAAACCTGACCCGAGCATTTCCCAGTACTAATAATTCTTCTAACTCTATCATTTAATATCTCCGCCCCTGCTCCTGGCAAACTATCCATACCAGATTCTTTTAAAGATAATAAAGCCTCTCTGTAAGTAATTTTATCAATCTTACAAATATGAGCTATCTCTGGAGGTCCTAATGCATGTAATCTTACATTCGGATATAAAGTTTTTAATTCTTTAAATAAATTAGTATAAAATTCTAATCCTAAATCTGGATGATGCCCACCTTGTATTAAAATCTGATCTCCACCATATTTTAGGGTTTCTTCTATTTTTTGTTTATACTGTTCTATTGAAGTAATATAAACTTCAGGATGTTTTGGAGGTCTAAAAAAATTACAAAACTTACAATTTGCAACACATGCGTTTGTTGTATTTACATTTCTGTCAATTTGCCAAGTAACTATATCTCCTGGAACAGATTGTTGCCTGAGTTCATTTGCAATCCACATTATCTCTGTAGTAGGTAGGGTTTCAAATAAAAACTGACCTTCTGTAGCTGATAAAAAATCTTTATTCAAGGCTCTTTCTATAAGCGCTTGTTTATTCATAAAATTATTTAATTTTGTGGTGTCCAAAAATACATAAATATGAAGACATATATTAAAAGAAAAACAACAATTTCAGAAAAAGATAATCTGATAGTAGTTTGTAATAAAAAAACTAATTTAAAATCTTATTCTCTATCGAAACAAGAAGAAAAATTTATTAAATCGGAGCTGAAAAATACAAAAGAAATTGTAAAAATAAATCAGTATAACAGACTACTATTTATTGTTTGCCCAAAAGAAGATAAAGATTGTAATGCTCATATTGAAAATTGTAGGATTTTAGGAGATAAAGTCGGTTCACAATTGGAAGATTCAAAATCGGTTCTAGTAATTGACACTGAAGATCAACCTTTTATTACATTATCAATTGCTGAAGGATTAGCACTTGGAAATTATACTTTTACAAAACATAAGACAGAGGCAAATACCAATAAATTGGAAACAATTTTTATGTGTAAAAACTCCAGTGGAAAAGATGTTGACGAGCTTCAAAACATTGTAGATTCTGTGTATTTAACCAGAAATTTGGTAAACGAGCCATTTTCTCATCTTACGGCAACCGATTTAGCAAATCAAGCAAAAAAAGCAGGGAAAAGTTCTGGGTTTAAAACTACTGTTTTCAATAAAAAGAAAATTGAATCCTTAAAAATGGGAGGTCTTTTAGCGGTAAATAAAGGTAGTATTGACGAACCTACTTTTACAATTATGGAATGGAAACCTAAAAATGCTAAAAATAAAAAACCAATGGTTTTGGTTGGGAAAGGAATAGTTTATGATACAGGAGGATTAAGTTTAAAACCAACTGCCAACTCTATGGATTTGATGAAAACTGATATGGGTGGAGCAGGAACAGTTATAGGTGCTATGAATGCAATTTCCTCCAACAAACTTCCTGTGCATATAATAGCTTTGGTGCCAGCAACAGACAACCGGCCTTCTGGAAACGCATACGCTCCTGGAGATGTAATAGTAATGCACGACAAAACAACTGTTGAGGTTTTAAATACAGACGCTGAAGGAAGATTAGTTCTTGCGGACGCTCTTTCTTACGCAAAAAAATACAATCCTGATTTGGTAATTGATTTGGCAACTTTAACTGGAGCTGCCGCTTATTCAATTGGTCATTACGGAATTGTTTCCATGCACAAAGACTCTGAAAAAGACCATTCTCAGTTAGAAGAAACGGGGAATATTGTACACGAAAGATTGGCAGAATTTCCTTTTTGGTCAGATTATGATGAATTGATAAAATCGGATGTTGCAGATATTAAAAATTTGGGGGGTCCTGCTGGAGGAGCTATAACTGCCGGGAAATTCCTTGCCCATTTTGTTGACTATCCTTGGATTCATTTAGATATTGCTGGCCCTACTTTTATAAAAGCAAAATATGGATACAGAGGAAAAGGAGCTACAGGAATGGGAGTTAGACTACTTTACAACTTTGTAAAAAACAGATACTAAGAATGATAAAAGAAAGAAAGAAGATAAGGGTTGGTGTTTCTGTTGGAGATTTAAATGGAATTGGGATGGAAGTAATTATCAAAACTTTTGAAGATAAAAGAATGATGGATTTTTGCACTCCTGTTATTTTCTCTTCTGCAAAAACATCTTCATACCACAGAAAAGTTTTAGAAATAAAAAACTTTAGTTTTAATATTATTAATGATTTTAATAAAGTAAATGACAAACAAGCTAATCTGATAAATTGTTGGGAAGAAGATGTAGAAATTAATTTGGGAGAATTGAATTCTGAAATAGGAAAATACGCTTACATTTCTTTAGAAAAAGCTAAAGACGCTCTTAAAAATAATAATATTGATGTACTAGTTACCGCACCAATTAATAAATCTGCAATACAAAAAAATCAAAAAGATTTTATTGGACATACTGAGTATTTGGAACAAAACTTTAAAGGAAATTCTCTAATGATGATGATTAGCGAAAATATGAAAATTGCTTTTGTTACATCACATGTTCCTCTTGCTGAAGTTTCTGGATTACTTAATGAAGAAAAAATAGTGGAAATTTTATCTAGCCTGAACGATACATTAATTCAAGATTTTGGCATTAACAAACCAAAAATTGCTGTGATAGGATTAAACCCTCATGCTGGAGAAGATGGAATGCTAGGAAAGGAAGAAAAGGATATTATTATCCCAGCAATCATAAAATCTAAAAATCAGAATAATGTTTTGGCCTTTGGCCCGTATCCAGCAGATAGTTTTTTTACTTCTTCAAATTTAGAGAAATTTGATGCTATTCTTTCAATGTATCACGACCAAGGATTAACCCCTTTCAAAACTCTTTCGTTTTCTGAGGGAGTTAATTACACTTCTGGTCTTAATGTTGTCAGAACATCTCCTGTGCATGGAACCGCTTTTGATATTGCCGGTAAAAATATAGCTGACCCACAATCTTTTCGAGAATCTATATTCTTAGCATGTAAAATTATAAGGAAAAGAAGGGAATATTTTAATCTGAAAGATAACTCATTAAAAGTCAAAAAATCAGAACATTAACATTTGTATTGCTTTTTATTAAAAAATAGTATATTTGCCGACTATTAAAAATCGAAAAATGCTGGTTTATACAGTACGAATCTCTGGAGTAAAAGATGGAAGTCATGAGGATTTTTTTGATATTAATGGAAAGTTCTTTGAATCATTTGTTAATTATGATGTAACAAATTGTGAAATAAAGGTAATTTCTGTGTTGATGAAGGATGGGAATAAACTTAAATTAAACCTTGATCTTAAAGGTGAAATTTATAATCTATTATGCGATTTGTGTGCAAGTGAAATAACTATTCCTGTTGATAATTCTATTTCTGTTTTACTTCATGAAAATGAAGAAGAAATAGATAATACTGATGAGATAATTTACATAAAACCAAATCAGCACGAAATAGATGTTTCTCAACTTATTTATGAAGGAATTGTTTTATCTATCCCTTCAAAAATAGAACATAGTGGAAAGAAAAATAACAAATGTGACAATGAAATGAAGGTATTATTAGATAAATATGCCGAAAAAACTGAAGATAGGAATGACCCAAGATGGGAGAAACTAAATAAATTAAAGGATTTAATATAATAATAAAATGGCACATCCAAAAAGAAAGATTTCAAAAACTAGAAGAGATAAAAGAAGAACCCATTACAAAGCTTCTGAAACTACTTTATATACATGCCCTAATTGTTCAGCTCCAGTGCAATATCACAGAGTTTGTGAAGAGTGTGGTACTTATAGAGGGAAACAAGCTATAGAGAAACAAGTTTCTTTATAATCCATCTCTAAAAATGTTTTTGTAGTTTTATCAATCAAAATAAACTATTAATTTACAGATGAGAATCGGTATAGATGTCATGGGGGGAGACTATGCCCCAAAAAAAACAGTTCACGGTGCAATACTAGCACAAAAGGACCTTCCAAGAGGTACAGAAATTGTACTCTTTGGGAAAAAAGAAGATATCCTTTCTGAATTAAAATCATTTAATATCTCTTCAAATATATTTGAAATTGTTGATTGCTCTGAAGTAATTGAAATGGGTGAACATGCTGTAAAAGGGATCAAACAAAAAACAAAGTCAAGCATTTCTGTAGGATTTCATTATTTGGCAACTGGTAAAATTGATGGATTTGCTTCAGCTGGTAATACTGGAGCTATGTTTGTTGGTGGGTTTTATTCTGTAAAAGCAATTACAGGAATTATTCGACCTTGTATTTCTTCAGTATTACCTAAACAAAATGGTGGAGTTGGAATACTTTTAGATGTTGGAGCAAATCCAGATTGTAAAGCAGATGTTTTATATCAATTCGGAATATTAGGGTCATTATTTGCTCAACATGTTTGCGGAATTGAATACCCAAAAATAGGACTTCTTAATTTGGGAGAAGAAAAAACAAAGGGAAGTATGTTGACTCAAGCTGCTTACGAAATAATGGAAGATAGTAAAGATTACAATTTTATTGGGAATATTGAAGGCAGAGATTTATTTGAAGAAGATTCTGATGTAATCGTATGTGATGGATTTACTGGAAATATTGTACTAAAGCAATCAGAATCTTTTTATAACCTAATGAAAAAAAGAGGGTATGATGATGAATATTTTAACCGATTTAATTATGAGAATTATGGTGGAACTCCGATTTTAGGGTTAAATAAAACAGTTATAATTGGACATGGTATTTCAAATGAAATTGCTATAAAAAACATGATAACTCTTACTAAAGATGTGGTAGAAGCAGATTTATCAACAAAAATTAAAGAAATTTTAAACTAATGGGTAAAATTACAGCGGCAATAACAGGAATCCAAGGATATGTGCCTAATTATATCCTGACAAATAAGGAGTTGGAAACAATGGTCGAAACCAATGATGAGTGGATTACAAGTAGAACTGGAATTAAAGAAAGAAGAATACTGAAAGGTAAAGGGAAGGGATCTTCAGATATGGGTGCAGAAGCGGTAAAAGGATTGTTAAAGAAAACAAATACTGCTGCTGAAAAAATTGATTTAATTATTTGCGCAACAGCTACTCCTGATATGATATTCCCTTCTACTGCATGTATAATTGCAGATAAAGTTGGAGCGACAAATTGTTTTGCATACGATTTGATGGCTGCTTGTTCAGGATTTTTGTATTCTCTTGCAACTGCATCCAAATTTATTGAAACAGGTGCTTATAAAAAAGTTATTGTTGTAGGGTCAGATAAGATGTCATCTATTGTAAATTATAGCGAAAGATCTACTTGTATTATTTTTGGAGATGGAGCTGGAGCTGTTCTTTTAGAACCTTCTGAAGATGGATTAGGAATTCAAGATTCTATTTTAAAATCAGATGGTTCCGGAATAGAATTTTTACATCTAAAAGCAGGTGGATCTGTAAAACCAGCATCTCATGAAACAATTGACGCTAAAGAACATTTTATTTTTCAAGATGGTCAGCCTGTTTTTAAAGCTGCTGTAAAAAGTATGGCTGATGTTTCGGAAGAAATAATGAATAGAAATAATCTTACTGCAGATGATGTAGCTTGGTTAGTTCCTCATCAAGCAAATAAGAGAATTATTGATGCAACTGCCAGAAGAATGGGGGTTGGAGAAGATAAAGTAATGCTTAATATCCAAAGATATGGAAATACCACTAACGCAACTATACCTTTATGTTTATGGGAATGGGAAAACCAACTAAATAAAGGTGATAATATTATACTTGCTGCTTTTGGAGGTGGATTTACATGGGGATCTATATATCTTAAATGGGCATATGATTCAAATAAATAATAGTATTTTTGTAATTATAAACTATATCAAATGAAAAAGATGAATTTAGAAGACATCCAAGAATTAATAAAGTTTGTAGCAAAATCAGGAGCTACAGAGGTAGATTTAGAAATTGATAACATAAAAATATCTATTAAATCCCCTGCAAAGAAAAGAAGAGGTGAAGTAGATGTCCCGACCATAATTCATCAAGCTCCTGCTCAAATTGTTACGCAAGCTCCTGTTTCAGTTCCTGCTGATACACCACCTATTGAAACAGCACCGGAGAAGAAAGTTGGAAATGAAGAAGATAATTCAAATTACGTTGCTATAAAATCTTCAATGATTGGTACTTTCTACAGAAGTTCTTCTCCTGAAAACCCTTCATTTGTAAATGTTGGTGATACTATAAAGGAGGGTGATACTATCTGTATTATTGAAGCGATGAAACTCTTTAATGAGATTGAATCTGAAGTCTCTGGTACTATTATAAAAGTATTGGTAGATGATGCTACTCCAATTGAATTTGATCAGCCACTTTTCTTAGTTGACCCATCATAAAACAAATATTTTAATATGTTTAAAAAGATATTAATTGCAAATAGAGGAGAGATTGCACTTAGAATTATCCGTTCTTGTAAAGAAATGGGAATTAAAACTGTTGCTGTTTACTCAAAAGCGGATGCCGAAAGCTTACATGTAAGGTTTGCAGATGAAGCGGTGTGTATTGGTCCTGCTTCAAGTGCAGAATCGTACTTAAAAATACCCAATATTATTGCAGCCGCTGAAATCACAAATTCTGATGCTATTCATCCGGGATATGGATTTCTTGCAGAAAACTCAAATTTTTCTAAAATCTGTGAGGAAAATAAAATAAAATTTATTGGAGCTTCTCCTGCAATGATTGATGGAATGGGTGATAAAGCTTCTGCTAAAGAAACCATGAAAAAAGCAGGGGTTCCTACCATACCTGGATCAAAAGGTTTAATAAAAGATTTTAATCATTGTAAAAAGTTATCTACTGAAATTGGATATCCTATTATGTTAAAAGCTACTGCAGGAGGGGGAGGAAAAGGAATGAGATTAGTATGGGCAAAAGAAGATTTGAAAGATTCGTGGGATTCTGCTCGTCAAGAATCGAAAGCTGCTTTTGGTAATGATGGCATGTATATGGAAAAATTTATTGAAGATCCAAGACATATTGAAATTCAAATTATTGGAGATTATAGAGGGAAAGCATCTCACTTATCTGAAAGAGACTGTTCAATACAAAGAAGACACCAAAAACTTACTGAAGAAACTCCTTCTCCATTTATGACAAATAAATTGAGAAAAGAAATGGGAGAAGCTGCTATTAAAGCAGCTGAAGCTGTAAAATATGAAGGTGTTGGTACCGTAGAATTCCTAGTAGATAAAAACAGAAACTTCTATTTTATGGAAATGAATACCCGAATTCAGGTGGAGCACCCTATTACAGAGGAAGTTGTAGATTTTGACTTAATACGTGAACAAATAAAAGTTGCTGCAGGAACTGAAATTTCTGGGAAAAACTATATGCCTCAACTACATGCAATTGAGTGTAGAATAAATGCTGAAGACCCTTATAATGATTTCAGACCTTGTCCTGGTTTAATTACTTCTTTTCATGCTCCTGGTGGGCATGGAATAAGAATAGACACACATGTTTATGCTAATTATATGATACCTCCGTTTTATGATTCTATGATTGCAAAAGTTATTACAGTTGCGCAAAGCAGAGAAGAAGCTATTTCTAAAATGGAAAGAGCTTTAGATGAGTTTATTATTGAAGGGATAAAGACAACAATTCCTTTTCATCAAGCTCTTATGAAAAATGAAGATTTCAGAAAAGGAGTATATACCACTAAATTTATGGATACTTTTGAGTTAAAATAGGATCTTAAAAATTTAAAAAAATCCTAACTACTTGGTAAGAATTGTTTTTATACCGCTTGAGCTTTTCTGCTAATTAGTTTGTAAACTGTTTCTTTTATTGCTTTTACATCAAAGCAACATTCTGCATAAAGATCTTCTTGCGTCCCATGATTGATAAATTCATCTGGGATTCCTAAGCGAATAACCTCTGATTTGTACTTATTATCCGCCATAAACTCTATTACAGCTGACCCAAATCCTCCTTGCAAGCAACCATCCTCAATAGTAATTATTTTATCAAATTTCTGAAATATGGTATGTAATAAATCTTTGTCTATTGGTTTTACAAATCTCATGTCAAAATGAGAAATATCTAACCCTTCTTTATCAAAAGAGTTTTGTGCTTCTACTACAAAATTACCTGTATTTCCAATAGATAAAATAGCTACTTCTTCTCCATCTTTTACCATTCTTCCTTTTCCTATTTCAATTTCTTCAAATGGAGTTTCCCAATCTATCATAACTCCATTTCCTCTTGGATATCTGATAGAAAAAGGACCTTTATTTGGAAGTTGAGATGTATACATTAAATTTCTTAATTCTTGTTCATTCATGGGGGCAGAAACAATCATATTTGGGATACATCTAAAGTAAGCTAAATCGAAAACCCCATGATGAGTAGCTCCGTCCGCACCAACAAAACCTCCTCTATCCAAACAAAAAATAACATCTAAATTTTGCAGAGCTACATCATGTATCACTTGATCGTAAGCCCTTTGCATAAAAGTAGAATAAATATTACAAAAAGGTAACATCCCTTGTGTAGCAAGTCCTGCAGAAAAAGTAACCGAATGCTGTTCTGCAATACCTACATCAAAAACTCTGTGCGGCATCTCCTCCATCATTTTATTTAAGGAAGACCCCGAAAGCATAGCCGGAGTTACTCCTACTATATTATCATTTTCTTTAGCTAATTCTATTATTGTTTCTCCAAAAACATCTTGGTATTTTGGTGGGTTTTTGATAGGAGATTTAGTAATAATTTCTCCTGTTTCCTTATTAAAAATTCCTGGAGCATGCCATTTTGTAGTATCTCCATCTTCAGCTGGTTTATATCCTTTCCCTTTTTGGGTAATACAATGTAAAATCTTTGGACCAGGAATATTTTTTAAATCCTCCAGAACATCCGAAAGGTGTTCTACATCATGACCATCAATAGGTCCAAAATATCTGAAATTTAAAGATTCAAAATAATTACTTTCTCCCAAAATAGAAGATTTAATAGCCCCTTCAACTTTTTGTGCTACTGCCTGGGCATTTGGTCCGAACTTGCTAATTTTACCTAATATTTTCCAGATTTTATTTTTGGCTCTATTATATGTTTTTGAAGTAGCAATATCGGTCAAATATTCTTTTAAGGCTCCAACTCCTGGGTCAATTGACATACAATTATCATTCAAAATAATTAATAGGTTCGTATCTTCCATTCCAGCATGATTAAGCCCCTCAAAAGCAATCCCCCCAGTCATGGATCCATCCCCAATAACCGCAATATGTTGTTTGTTTTTATCCTTTTTTAATTCAGAAGCAAGAGACATGCCAAGTGCTGCCGAAATAGAAGTTGAAGCGTGTCCTACCCCAAATGTATCATAAACGCTTTCGGATCTCTTTGGAAATCCACTTATACCATTATACATTCTATTTGTATGAAATTCATCTCTTCTGCCAGTTAGTATTTTATGCCCATAAGCTTGGTGTCCTACATCCCAAACCAACTGATCTTCAGGAGTATTAAAAACACGATGAATAGCTACCGTAAGTTCTACGACTCCCAAACTCGCCCCAAAATGTCCTCCTTTCTCAGAAACAACATCAATAATAAACTGACGTAATTCTTTGGAAATTTTAGGCAAATCTTTCTTGCTTAACTTCCTTAAATCAGAAGGAAAATTGATTTTTGATAATAATGGACCAGATGTATATTTTTTCATAATTTTTAGACAGAGGCAAAGACGGGAGCAAAGATAAGAATTAAAAATGATATTATAATTTTTTGTATAATTGTAATATGAAGAAATTAATTCTAATTTTTTTATTAACTTCTCATTATTGTTTTTCTCAAAAAAATATATACCCTATAAATACTGGTGAGAGTTGCTCGTATCAAATTTATTATGGATTTATAAATGCAGGTCATGCTATATATTCAGTAACAAAAAAAAATGAGGAAATATCAGTAATTGTTCAAGGAAGAAGTAACTCAGTAGTTGACTTATTTTTTAAAATTAGAGATCGATATGAAAG
>JABHQB010000102.1 GCA_018695965.1 Flavobacteriales bacterium
CAGGAGTAGGTTCTGCTTCTATTGCACATTCTGCAGCTAAAACAAGCGAACCAGTTTCTGAAGGTATTGTATCTTTATTAGAACCATTTATTGATACAGTGGTAATTTGTACTATGACGGCTTTGGTTATCATTATTACCGGACATCATGAATTGTCAGCAAGCTTTGATGGTGGAGCTTCATTAACTTCCGCTGCGTTTGGATCTGTAATATCTTGGTTTCCGTATTTATTAGTTGTTGCTATTTTCTTGTTTGCATTTTCTACAATGATTTCTTGGTCTTATTATGGACTAAAGTCTTGGGAATATTTATTTGGAAAATCAAAAGTTTCAGAATACTCTTATAAGTTAATTTTCTTAATGTTTATTGTAATTGGTTCATCTGTAAGTTTAGGTTCTGTACTTGATTTTTCAGATATGATGATACTTGCAATGGCATTTCCTAATATTGTTGGATTACTTTTCTTGTCAAAAGAAGTAAGAACAGATTTAGATTCATATTTTGCAAGATTAAAATCAGGAGAGATTAAAAAATATAAGTAGTGAGTTTCAAAGACTATTTTCAATTTAATAAGAAGGAGCGAAATGGTATTTTGCTCCTTTCTTTTATTTTACTCCTTACTATAATATATTACAATATTATGTACTTATTTACAGATAAACAAAAAACTGATTTTTCTGAATTTGACAACTTAATTCCTGAAACTGAGGATGTAATTAAAAAGCAACAAACGGATTCTCTTTTTGTTTTTAATCCAAATACTTTAAGTGATAAAGGTTGGATCATGTTAGGATTGTCAGAGAAACAAATCTCCATTTTTAGAAATTATCAGAGCAGTGGAATTATTTTTTATTCTAGTGAAGATTTATCTAAATGTTATGCTATTTCAGATGACTTTATTAATAGAGTTGCAGATTTCATCATTTTTCCTCAGAGAAAGGAAAAGAAAGAAAAAGTAAAAATTAAAAAATCAGATGAAAAATCAGCTGAACAGTTACAAATTATAGATTTAAATTCTGCAGATAGTATCTTGTTGATTAGTATTAATGGAGTTGGTCCTTTTTACTCCAAACAAATCCTAGAATATAGGGAAAAACTTGGTGGTTTTATTTCTTACACTCAATTTTCTGAAATTTGGGGTTTAGAAAAATTAGATATAAAGAACTTTAAAAATCAAACTAAAATTGACACAACTTTTATTAAAAAAATTAATATAAATTCTGCAACTTTTGATCAGTTATATTCTCATCCATATATTAATTATAATCAATCAAAAGCTATTATAAATTATCGTTTGCAACATGGTCAGTTTATTGATATAAAAGATATTCAGAACATTGTACTGATTGACTCTGATTTATTTCGTAAAATTGCACCCTATTTAAAACTTTATGATTCAAGAAAAATTAGATAAAGTCATCAGAACAATTCCGAATTTCCCAAAAGATGGGATATCTTTTAAGGACATTACTCCTTTACTATTAGATGCTTCTTTAACAAACAATATTATTGATGAGTTTATTATTAAGTTAGAGGGGGTGAAAATTGACGCAATTGTTGGGGTTGAAAGTAGAGGGTTTTTATTTGGATTTCTATTAGCAAATAAAATGGAAATTCCATTTGTTCCTATTAGGAAAGTTGGTAAATTACCAGGAGAAACACTTCAATATAAATATGATTTGGAATATGGATCTGCAGAAGTTGAAATTCACAAAAATGATGTGCAGAAAGGATGGAATATATTAATTCATGATGATTTACTAGCAACTGGAGGCACTGCATCTGCTGCTGCTGAATTAGTTCTTCGGTTAGGATGTAAGGTATCTGCTTTTACTTTTGTGGTGAATTTGGATTTTTTAAATGGAAAAAAGGAAATAAAAGAGTACACAAATAATATAATTAGTTTAATAGAATATTAATATGGATTTTAGTTATAACGAAAACCAGCAAATGATTGCTGATATGATTAGGACATTTGGGAAGAATGAAATTACACCAAATGTTAGAGAGTGGGATGATAATCAAACATTTCCGATAGAGGTCTTTAAAAAACTTGGAGATCTTGGTTTAATGGGAGTTTTAGTTCCCACAGAATATGGAGGTTCAGGGTTTTCCTACACTGAATACGTTACTGCTATTGAGGAGTTATCTATTCTAGATCCTTCAATTGGACTTTCAATGGCAGCTCATAATTCATTATGTACTGGTCATATTTTGCAATTTGGTTCTGAAGATCAGAAAAAAAAGTGGCTTCCTAAACTTGTTACCGCTGAATGGATTGGAGCTTGGGGATTAACCGAACATAACACAGGTTCTGATGCCAGAGCAATGAGTACTACCGCAAAAAAAGATGGTGAATATTGGGTGTTGAATGGATCAAAGAATTTTATTACTCATGCTATTTCTGGAAATATTGCTGTAGTTATTGCAAGAACAGGCAAGAAGGGAGATTCTCATGGTATGACTGCTTTTGTTATTGAAAAAGGAACGGAAGGATTTACTTCAGGAAAGAAAGAGGATAAGCTAGGTATGAGAGCTTCAGAAACAGCTGAATTCATTTTTGATAATTGCAGAGTACACGAAAGTAATATCTTAGGAGATGTTGGTGATGGTTTTGTACAATCAATGAAAGTGTTAGATGGAGGAAGAATCTCGATTGCATCACTTGGTTTAGGAATAGCAAAAGGAGCTTATGAAACTGCTAAGAAATATTCTCAAGAAAGAGAGCAATTTGGCAAGCCTATTTCACATTTCCAAGCTATTGCATTTAAAATAGCCGATATGGCAACTAAAATTGAAGCAGCTGAACTATTAATCTACAAAGCTGCCTACTTAAAAAACAATGGGAAGAAAGTTACCACGGAAGGAGCAATGGCAAAATATTTTTCTTCAGAAATAGCAGTTGAAATATCCACAGATGCGGTTCAAGTATTAGGAGGGTATGGGTATACAAAAGATTTTCCTGCTGAGAGATATTACAGAGATTCTAAATTATGCACTATTGGTGAAGGTACATCTGAAATTCAGAAAATTGTAATTTCAAAACAAATTATTAAATAAAAAATTGTTTCATTAAAAACTTTTATATATTTGCAAACCAATTTTAAAATAAGAAAATGATTGTAATACCAGTAAAAGAAGGAGAAGTAATTGATAGAGCTTTAAAGAGGTTTAAGAAGAAATTCATGAAAACAGGTACTTTGAAACAAATTAGAGCAAGAAAAGAATTTATTAAAAAGTCTCAAAGAATGAGAATTCAAAAACAAAAAGCGACTTATTCTGCAAAAATTCTTAGAGAGGCAGAATAAATATAAAATTTATAAAAACAGAACCTTTTTTTTAGTAATTTCGTAACTAGTAAAAAGGTTTTTTTATGCACAAAAATAATTTCCTGAAATATATTGAGTTTGAAAAGAGATATTCTAAACATACTCTAATTTCTTACAATACCGATCTCACTCAGTTTTTTACTTTTTTAGATGTTGAATATGATATATCTGATATATCAGAGGTAAGTCATCAAATTATTCGTTCTTGGATATCCATCATGTTAGATCGTGGAATTTCTTCTAGATCAGTAAATAGAAAAATCACTACATTAAAAAGTTTCTATAAATATTTGATGCAAGAAGATGAGGTTACAGAAAACCCAACACAAAAAATAATTTCTCCGAAAAACGCAAAAAAACTCCCTGTTTTTGTTGAAAAGTCAAAAATGGATGAACTATTCTCAGAAATTGAATTTCCAGATACTTTTGAAGGAGAAAGAGATAAGTTAATTATTGATGTGTTTTATATGACTGGAATGAGACTTTCGGAATTATTAGGTGTAAAGAAGGAAGATATTGATTTTTCGAAATCAAGTATAAAAGTTTTGGGAAAAAGAAATAAAGAAAGAATTATTCCTTTGTCTATCAATTTATTAAATCAACTAAAAAAATTCTCTGAAAAATATAAAATAAATTCTTGTTTTTTCGTTAATCTTGAGAGTAAGAAATTATCATCAAAAAATATATACAATATAGTAAATAAGTATCTTAGTATGGTTTCAAGTCTAGAAAAAAAGAGTCCACATATTTTGAGACATACATTCGCTACCCATATGTTAAATAACGGAGCGGATATAAATGCGATTAAGGAAATTTTAGGGCATGCTAATTTGAGTGCTACTCAGGTTTATACCCACAACACAATAGAAAAATTAAAAACAATATATAAACAAGCTCATCCTAGAGCGTAAAAATTATCAATTATGAAGATAGAAATACAATCAATTAATTTCAATCCTGATGGAGGGTTAGTAGATTTTGCAAATAAGAAGATTAAAAAATTAACTTTGTTAGACGATGGGATTATAAATACAGATGTATTCATGAAAATTGAAAAGCCAGAGTCTCCTGAAAATAAAATTACTGAAATACATGTTCATTCATCAAATGGAGAGTATTTTGCAAAAAAGCAATGTGACACTTTTGAGGAATCAATTAGTGTAAGTGTGCAAGCCTTAAGAAAACAACTCTTAAAATCGAAAGGAAAATAGCTCTTTTACTAGGAGTGCATTAGTGTTCAAAAAAATTATTTTAATTTTAGTTTATATTATAAAAAACTTTAATACATTTGCAGACCTCTTTTGGGGAGTATTGAGTTCTTTTATAGTAGTGAATTAGATAATTTGCCGATATAGCTCAGTTGGCTAGAGCAGCTGATTTGTAATCAGCAGGTCGTGGGTTCGAGTCCCTCTATCGGCTCTGTTTATTTAAGATGTTGGGGAGATACTCAAGCGGTCAACGAGGGCAGACTGTAAATCTGCTGGCTTAGCCTTCACAGGTTCGAATCCTGTTCTCCCCACGAGCATTGATGCGAGAGTAGCTCAGTTGGCTAGAGCGTCAGCCTTCCAAGCTGAGGGTCGCGGGTTCGAATCCCGTCTCTCGCTCTTTTTTACCAGCCGGTGTAGCTCAGGGGTAGAGCGTTTCCTTGGTAAGGAAGAGGTCACGGGTTCAATTCCCGTCATTGGCTCTAAAGATAGAGATAAAGGATTTGAGAAGTAAATAATAATTAATAACTAAATAATAAATTTAATAAAATGGCAAAAGAAAATTTTAATCGTACCAAGCCACACTTAAATATTGGTACAATTGGTCATGTTGACCATGGTAAAACTACTTTAACTGCTGCAATTACTAAAGTTCTAGCGGAAAAAGGTGGCACAGAAGTTCGTGATTTTGAATCTATTGATAATGCTCCAGAAGAAAAAGAAAGAGGAATTACAATTAACACTGCTCACGTAGAATACGAAACAGAAAATAGACATTATGCACACGTAGACTGTCCAGGACATGCTGATTATGTAAAAAACATGGTTACTGGTGCTGCTCAGATGGATGGAGCAATTTTGGTTTGTGCTGCAACTGATGGTCCTATGCCTCAGACAAGAGAACATATCTTATTAGGAAGACAAGTTGGTATTCCTAGTATGGTTGTGTTTCTGAACAAAGCTGATATGGTTGATGATGATGAATTACTTGAACTTGTTGATATGGAAGTTAGAGAATTATTATCTTTCTATGATTATGATGGAGATAATACTCCTGTTGTTACTGGTTCAGCTCTTGGTGCATTAAATGGAGAAGCTGAGTGGGTAACTAAAATTGATGAATTAATGGCTGCTGTAGATTCTTATATACAGGAACCAGTAAGAGAAAATGAAAAACCATTTTTAATGCCAATTGAGGATGTATTTACAATTACTGGTAGAGGAACTGTAGCTACTGGTAGAATTGAAACTGGTGTAGCAAATACTGCTGACGCTGTAGATATTATTGGTATGGGAGCTGAGAAATTAGCTTCTACTGTTACTGGTGTTGAGATGTTTAGAAAGATTTTAGATAGAGGAGAGGCTGGTGATAACGTAGGTATCCTACTAAGAGGAATTGAGAAAACGGATATTAAAAGAGGTATGGTAATTTGTAAGCCTGGATCTGTTACTCCTCATACTAAATTTAAAGCTGAGGTGTATATTTTGAAGAAAGAAGAGGGTGGAAGACATACTCCCTTCCACAAC
>JABHQB010000103.1 GCA_018695965.1 Flavobacteriales bacterium
AATAAATATAGCTATTGATGGACATTCTTCTTGCGGTAAAAGTACGATTGCGAAATCAATATCTCAAAAATTCCAGATGAGATATATTGATACTGGAGCAATGTATCGAGCTATAACCTTATTTTGTTTGCAAAATAATTTGATTTCTGAAGGAATAGTAAATAATGAAGGTCTAAAAAAACATCTAGACTCTATTAATTTAGGTTTTGAATATAATTCTGAAAATAAAGTGTCGGAAACTTTTTTGAATGGAGAAAATATTGAAAATAAAATAAGAGGATTGCAAGTGTCTGAAAATGTAAGTTTTGTTGCAAAACTCCCATTTGTTAGGAAAAAGTTAGTTGTTTTGCAACAAGAAATAGGAAAAGAGAAGAATGTAGTAATGGACGGTAGAGATATTGGTACAAAAGTTTTCCCTGATGCTGAAATCAAATTTTTTGTTACAGCTGATGTCAAGATTAGAGCAAAAAGAAGATTTGAAGAAATGAACTCAAAGGATGTGAGTTTTGATCAGATTTTAAATAATCTAAAAATGAGAGATGAAAATGATACAAGCCGAGAAACAAATCCTTTGAGAATGGCAGAAGATGCTATTTTAATTGATAATTCAGAAAAATCATTAGAACAGCAAAATATTTTTGTTTTTTCTGAAATTGAAAAAGTACTAACAAATGGAAATTGAAATAGATAAATATTCCGGATTTTGTTTTGGAGTAGTGTACGCTATTCAGATGGCTGAAGAGGAGTTAAAAGAAAGTAATTTCCTTCTTTGTTTGGGAGATATAGTTCATAACAATAAAGAAGTAGAGAGGTTAAGTAACTTGGGATTGAAAGTGATAGATCATGATGATTTAAAGAATTATCATGATTGTAAAGTTCTAATCAGAGCTCATGGAGAACCACCTTCAACTTACAAAATTGCAATGGAGAATAATATACAATTGTTGGACGCTTCTTGTCCTGTAGTTTTGAAATTACAACATCAAATAAAAGAGGGGTATAAAAGTGTTTCAGATATTGATGGTCAGATTGTAGTTTATGGTAAAAAGGGTCATGCTGAAGTTATTGGATTGTTAGGTCAGATTGAAGGGGACGCTGTTGTAGTTTCTTCAATTGAAGATTTAGATCAATTAGATTTTAATCGGCCAATTTATATGTATTCACAAACTACTAAAAGTCCCAAAAATTATTCTGATATTAAAAGAGAAATTGAGAAAAGAAGAACAAATATTGGTATAAACAAACCTCTTCAATTTGTTGTTAACGATACTCTTTGTAGGCAAGTTTCAGGTAGAGAACCTCAATTAAAACAGTTTTCAGCAAAACATGATGTTATTATTTTTGTAAGTGGGAAGAAAAGTTCGAACGGAAGAATGTTGTACGAGTCTTGTAAGAATGAAAACTCTAATTCTTATTTTGTTTCAGATGTAAATGAAATACATTCTGATTGGTTTTCGTTAGCAAATTCAGTAGGTGTTTGTGGAGCAACTTCTACTCCATTATGGATGATGGAAAGAGTTTCTGAATTTATTTCTAAAATAAAATAGAAAAACCCCTTTATTTTTTTTGATTATTGTATATTTGCAGACCTTTTTATTATGTTTGTTTAAGGAGAAAAAGGAAAAATATAGAATAATTAATTCCTCTCGGAATTCCAAACATTAACCTTAAATGGCTCCGGGATACAAGAAGAAAGGACAAAGATGTCAGAAAAAGAGGCAAAACCTACAGCAAAAAAGACTGTAAAGAAAGCTGCAAAAACTACTAAAAAAGCGGCTACAAAATCCACTAAAAAGAATAAAGAGGTAACAGAAGAGGTTGTACAAACAACTCCAGAGGCTGTTTCTGAAACTCCTATAGAAGAGGTAACAGAAGATGTTGTACAAACAACTCTAAAAGATGCTTCTGAAACTGCTGTAGAAGAAGTTAAATCAGAAGAGATTGAAACTAAAATAGAAGAACCAAAAGCAAAATCAGAAGATTTTGATTGGTCAACTGTTTTAGGAGAGGAGTCAGAAAAAGATGTAAACAAAGAAGAAGAATCACTGTATTCTTTAACTATGCCTAAGATTGAAGAGAAACAAGTTTTAGACGGAAAAATTGTAAGTATTTCAGAAAGAGAAGTAATTGTAGATATTAACTTTAAGTCTGATGGTGTGATTTCAAGTTCAGAATTTAAATATAATGAAGACCTAAAGATAGGAGATGAAGTTGAAATCTTAGTTGAAAAACAAGAAGATAAAAATGGTCAATTAATTTTATCCCATAGAAGAGCTAGAGTTTTAAGAGCATGGGAAAAAGTAAATATTGCTTTGGAAACGGGAGAAGTAGTTCATGGTAAAATAAAGAGTAGAACTAAAGGAGGTATGATTGCTGAAGTATTTGGAATTGAAGCCTTTTTACCTGGTTCTCAGATTGATGTTAAACCAATCAGAGATTATGATGAGTATGTTGGTAGAGATATGGAATTTAAGGTTGTAAAAGTAAATGAAGCTTATAGAAATGTTGTAGTTTCTCATAAAGCACTTATTGAAGCAGATCTTGAAGGACAGAAAGCAGAAATCATGTCTAAATTAGAAAAAGGACAAGTAATTGAAGGTGTTGTGAAGAACATTACATCATACGGTGTTTTTGTTGATTTAGGAGGTGTTGATGGATTAATTCATATTACTGATCTATCTTGGGGTAGAGTTTCTCATCCAGAAGAAGTAGTAAAATTAGACGAAACGATTAATGTTGTAATCTTAGAATTTGATAAAGAAAAGAAAAGAATTCAACTTGGTTTAAAACAATTAGGTGAACATCCTTGGGATTCTTTAGATGAAAAAATTAAAGAGGGGGATACAGTAAAAGGAAAAGTTGTTGTTGTTGCTGATTATGGTGTGTTTGTTGAGATTCAGACAGGAGTTGAAGCTTTAGTTCATGTTTCTGAAATGTCATGGTCAACTCATTTAAAGAGTGCGGGAGACTTCTATAAAGTAGGGGATGAAATTGAAGCAAAGATTTTAACTTTAGATAGGGAGGAAAGAAAAATGTCATTAGGAGTTAAACAATTAACAGAAGATCCTTGGGTAATTATCGATAAAAAATATTCTGTAGGCTCCAGACACGATGTAAAAGTTAGAAACTTTACAAACTTCGGTATATTTGTTGAGTTAGAAGAGGGTATTGATGGTCTTGTTCACATTTCAGATTTATCTTGGACAAAGAAAATTAAGCATCCAGCAGAATTTACTAAAGTAGGAGAATCTATAGATGTAATTGTTTTAGAAATTGATGTTGATAATAGAAGAATTAGTTTAGGACATAAACAAACTGAAGTTGACCCGTGGGATAATTATGAGACTACATATATTGTTGGCAATCATTTTGATGGTACTGTTACAGAAATTTTTGCTAAGGGAGCGATTATCAATTTAGGAGATGATGATGTTGAAGCTTTTTCCCCGCTAAGATATCTTGAAAAGGAAGATGATAGCAAACTTACCGTTGGTGAATCTTCTACTTTTAGAGTGTTAGAGTTTTCTAAGGAAAATAGGAGAATTTTAGTTTCTCATACCTCTACTTTCAAAGATGAGGAAATAAAAAACAAAAAGAAAGAAAAATCAACTACAGCGAAAGTTGTCAAAAAAATACAAGAAACACAACAGAAATCTACACTTGGTGATTTAGATTCTCTGTCTAGTTTGAAAGATAACCTTGAAGAACAAGGTGAGTAATTAAAAAAAAGTCCTAATTTTTATTAGGACTTTTTTTATACTATTTTTGTCGGTATAAAATGAAAATGGAAAAACAAATAGTAAGTAGCCAACAATTTGGAATAATGATTGAAAGATTAGCGCATCAGCTAATTGAGAATCATGGAGATTTTTCAGATACAATTCTTGTTGGAATTCAACCAAGAGGGGTAGAGTTTTCAAAAAGAATTTTGGAAAAACTAAATCAGATTTCTAGTAATAACATACAATCTGGTAATCTAGATATTACATTTTTCAGAGATGATTTTGGAAGGAGAGATGTGCCAATTGAAGCTCAAGAATTAGACATGAACGTCTCTGTTGAAGGAAAAAGAGTTGTTCTAATTGACGATGTGTTATTTACTGGTAGATCAATAAGATCAGCTATGGATGCCTTACTTAGTTTTGGCAGACCAAAACAAGTAGAACTAATGGTCTTAATTGACAGAAGATTAACTAGACATCTTCCTATTCATCCGAATTATGTTGGAAGAACAGTGGATACAATACTAGAAGAGAAAGTGATTGTAAAATGGGAATCTTCTCAGTCGGAAGATAAAATAATTTTAATAAATTCTGAAAATGAGTAAATTATCGGTAGATCATCTTTTAGGGATAAAGAATCTGAAGAAAAAAGATATTGAGTTAATTTTTAAAACAGCAGATAATTTCAAAAGAATTATTAATCAGCCCATTAAAAAAGTTCCAACACTTAGAGATATTACCATTGCTAATTTATTTTTCGAAAACTCTACAAGAACACGACTCTCATTCGAACTTGCAGAGAAAAGACTTTCAGCAGATGTTGTAAATTTCTCATCATCATCTTCTTCAGTAAAGAAAGGAGAAACCTTAATTGATACGGTAAACAACATTTTAGCTATGAAGGTTGATATGGTAGTTATGCGTCATCCGAATCCTGGTGCAGCTGAATTTTTATCTAGGAATGTAGAAGCGAAAATTGTAAATGCAGGAGATGGAGCTCATGAACATCCTACACAAGCTTTGTTAGACGCATATTCAATTAGAGAAAAATTTGGAGATGTTGCAGAGAAAAAATTCGTAATTATTGGAGATATTCTTCATTCAAGAGTAGCGTTGTCTAATTTTCATTGTCTTAAAAAACTATCTGCTGAAGTTAGGGTTTGTGGACCCTCTACATTAATGCCGAAATATCTGGATTCTTTAGGGGTAAAACATTTTACAAATATAAAAGAGGCTCTTAATTGGTGTGATGTAGCAAATGTGTTACGAATTCAGTTAGAAAGACAAGATGTAAATCATTTCCCTTCATTAAGAGAATATTCTATGGTATATGGTGTCAATAAAGAGTTGTTAGATTCCTTAGATAAAGAGATTGTAATAATGCATCCTGGCCCTATAAATAGAGGAGTAGAATTAAGTTCGGATGTAGCGGATTCAGAACACTCAATAATTTTAGATCAGGTAGAGAATGGAGTAGCAATAAGGATGGCGGTTATATATTTGTTAGCTCAGAAAATTAATAAATAGATGAATGATTTAGTAAATGGAAATACTTTAGTTTTTAAAGTGTCAGAGCAAGGTGAGATAGGAGAATTAAATATCACAGGTGATGTCACTAATTTTATTGCAGACATGTCAGATGTAACATTAGAAGTGGTAGAGTTTATTAAAAATAATTTGATTACATTTGGGCAATCAATTGATTCAAAAAAAGGTTCTTTTGTTATTGTTTCTACTCATCAGTTTGATGAAAATTTAAATATAGTACCAACAATGCAAGAGGCCTTTGATTATATAGAAATGGAAGAGATTGAAAGACAATTAGACTTTTAATAATAAAAAAACAATATGATGAAGAAAATTTTACTAGCTTTAACACTTATCTTAGGATATACCAATGCTTATTCTCAATGTACAGCAGATCAACAGTACCTAAATTCTACATATGGTATTTGGCCAGATACAATTCAGGGTTTACCAACTGCTATACCAGGGAATCCTTATGATGCAACCCTAACAGTTAAGACACCAGCGACATTATTAGAAGCTAATGCAGGGGACTCAAGCATCTTATATATAGATACGTTAGGTACTTCCACCTATGTTGGAGGATGGCCTGTTGATAGTATGGATCTAGTTGATGTAATTGGATTGCCAACAGGACTTGTTTTACATTGTGATGAATTAGATGTTAATGTAAATAACTGTGTGTTACCTGGTAATTATTTAACATGTGCCTATTTAGATGGAACCACCAATGATCCAATTGGTGTATATCCAATTGAGCTTGTAATTAATGTGTATACACATGGATCAATAACTATATTTGGTATTAATGTTCCTGTAGAAACAGACTTATATTCTGCTTTAGGGAATTATGAATCAATTACTGGATATAATATCGTAATTTCTAATACATCTTCTTATGAGATGTTTAATTCTAATGAATTTTCTTTGTTGCAGAATGTTCCTAATCCAACAAAAAATAATACTACTACTACAATTAAGTTTAATACTCCAAATTCTAATATGATAAAATTCCAGATTACAGATATGTTTGGAAAAGTAGTGTATTCTGAAAATGTTAAATCAGATATTGGATTAAATACTATTGAATTTAATGATAAATTAAGTACAGGTGTCTATACTTATTCTGTTCAGAATGAAGAAAGAATTATTTCCAAAAGAATGATAATTTCAGAGTAGATGTCGTATAAACTTACAATTTTAGGATGTAGTTCGGCTATTCCTACAGTTGATAAAAATCCTACCGCTCAGTTGTTAAATGCAAATGAGCGGTTTTTTTTAATTGATTGTGCAGAAGGAACCCAAGTTCAGCTACGTAAATACAAAATTAAATTTCAGAAAATAAGCAGAATATTTATTAGTCATTTGCATGGTGATCATTATTTCGGACTCATTGGTTTACTAAGTAGTATGCACCTTCTTGGTAGAGATAAGGAACTTCATATTTATGCTCATCCAGAGCTAAAGAAGATTATTGATATTCAGTTAGATACTGCTTCCACAGAACTTTGTTATCCATTATTTTTCCATACTATAACTGCAGATATTGATGAGGTTTTGTTTGAAGATAAGAAGATTAAAATTTCAACATTTCCATTAAATCATGGGATAGATTGTAATGGCTTCTTATTTGAAGAAAAACTTGCTC
>JABHQB010000010.1 GCA_018695965.1 Flavobacteriales bacterium
ACGTACCATACACATATACTTTATAGGTGAAAATACTTTCTCAATTTCATCAACTCTCATAATATTTGGAATGCTCTTATCTAAAAAAACTGGCTTCGAATAATCCCAATATCTCAGCCATGTTTTTCTTACTTCTTCCCAAGGATATTGCACATTTTCATTCCACCTATTCTTTTGAAACATAAATTTTTTTACTGCTGGGAGTAATTGACCTTCCCTGGTTCCTAGGTTATTATTACAACTAACATTATCTGAAGAAGAAATTAGTTGATTTAGCATTGTTGAACCAGCATAAGGAGGGCTTAATATAAATAAAAATTGATATTCGTTATTTTTATTAAATAAATAAGAAAATAAACGAATAATTCGGATGTAACTGTAATAAACTCTCCTTTTTACAGAATGTAACAAATGAAATTTTTCTTTCTTTTTCATCAGTCAGCAAATATACTAAATTAGTTTATATTAAATTTACTTCTGCTAGTGGAGAGAAACGATATAATTTCCCTGTAGAAATCTCTTTACATTTATAATTTTTTCGGAGTTTCTCTATTCTTACAAATCTCTTTCCGTTATCAATAGAAAACTCATCTCCATCATGTATGTCACTGATAAAGGTACTCTTATATTTATCATATTTCTTTAAAATCCTACTAAGTTCCAGATCCCTAACAGTAGAAGCTCTCGGATTAATCATATGATTTGAAAGAGATCTTAGAACATCTTCAGGGAAAAATTCAGGATTTAGAAATGGAAGCATCATTTTTTTATATTGATCTTTCCACTCTTCACCATGAGGATTTACTCTTCTACCATATTTTTCCCAGATAACCGCATGAGCAATCTCATGAATTAATGTAATTAAAAATGCATATTTATTCAAATTATTATTGATTCTAATAACATGATTATCATGCCTTTTTGGAATAAAAACCCCTAACCTGCTTTTTGAGGGAGAACACACAATTATTTTTACATTAAATTTTTCTTCCCAAGAATTAATTTTCTTGATGGTTTCAGATGTTAAAAAAGAAGATAAATCCACGATATTAACTTAATAAATTATAAGCAATAAAGGAAGATATGTATGCAAGTCCGGTCATATAAAAAAGTTGAATTAGTGGCCACTTCCAACCTTTAGTTTCTCTAAAAACAACTGCAATAGTTGTCATACATTGCATTGCAAATGCATAAAACAACATTAAAGAGACTCCAACAGCAGTTGTGAAAAATGGTTTTCCTGTATCTAAATTCTTAGCAGATTTTAATTTATTTTTTATATAATAATTATCCGTTCCTCCAACACTATAAATAGTTGACATGGTCCCTACAAACACCTCACGAGCAGCAAAAGATGTTATTAAGGAAATCCCAATTCTCCAATCAAATCCTAGAGGCTTAATTACTGGCTCTATTGTTTTCCCAATTATACCAGCATAAGAAACTTCTAATTTCTTAGATGGAATAATAATTTCTGAATTTTCAACTGTAGCATAGTCTTGTTCAATTTGTTCAAATTTCCCTGAAGGAGCATATGAAGATAGAAACCATAAAATGATTGAAATAGCAATAATTACCTTACCCGCATCAAACAAAAACACCTTAACCTTTTCTATAATTGTATATAGTACCGTTTTATAATCCGGAATCTTATATGATGGCATTTCCATTACATAAAAACCTCTTTCTCTTGATTTCACAATAAATTTCATAACAAATGCGGTGGTAAGAGCTGCGATAAATCCAAGTAAATAAAAGCCCATCATCACCAATCCTTGGGTATTAAAAGGTCCCCAACTTGCAGTTTCAGGAATCATCATTGAGATAATTAATGTGTAAACAGGTAATCTAGCAGAACAACTCATTAGTGGAACAACAAAAATAGTAATCAGCCTTTCTTTAGATGAGGAAATAGTTCTGGCAGACATAATAGCTGGAACTGCACATGCCGCTCCACTAAGTAATGGTATTATAGATCTTCCATTCAGACCAACACCTCTTAAAATCTTATCCATAATAAAGGAAACTCTTGCCATATAACCGGTGTCTTCTAAAAAAGCAATAAAAGCAAATAAGAATGCAATTTGAGGTATAAATATAATAATCCCTCCCAATCCTGCTAAAATACCGTTTACAACTAAATCATTTAAAACCCCTGGATTCATGGTGTTTGCCACCCAACTGGAAAAAGAAGAAAAACCACTGTCAATCCACTCCATTGGTAACTGAGACCATGAAAAAATTGCCTGAAAAATTAAGAATAAAACTAACAAGAAACATGTGTAACCTAATATTGGATGTAATAATAAGTCATCAATCTTTTTTGTGAAATTTCTTTTAATTAACGCTTTATTCTCTCCAATACATTGATGAAGTATTTTATCAATCCTTTTATACCTCCTAACTGTTTCTTTAGCTTGCGATCTACTTGGAATAAATTGCTCGTCTTTTATAAGAACCTCTAGTTTAATCTTAGATGCTGAGTTATTATCTATATAGTGTCTACAAAGCGATAAAAAGCTAGCATAATTATTGTTATTTTCTCTAATAATATTAGCTCGATCTATAATATCTGGGAAAATTTCTTTAATATCTAGAATTTCCTTCTTTGGAAAACTAACAGATAAAATAGCATCTTTTAACTCTTTGATACCTGTTCTTTTTCTAGCGTTTATCTCAACCACATTAATACCTAACTGATCTGCAAGCTGAAGTATATCAATCACAATACCCATATTTCTAGAAACATCAAGCATGTTAAGAGCTAAGATGACTTCTCTTTTCAAATCAATAATCTGAGATAAAAATAAAAGAGATTTTCGTAAATTTGATGAATCTGCAACAATAACAATTACATCTGGATAATCTTTATTCTCTTTATTACAAAGTATCTGTTGTGTTACTTTCTCGTCTAATGATTTTGAATATAAACTATATGCTCCAGGTAAATCAATAATCTGAGCTTTTGTAGATCTATCTAATGTACAATTGCCAAGTTTCTTATCTACGGTAATACCTGGATAATTCCCAACTGATTGATTTAGTCCAGTTAATGCGTTAAATAAAGTAGATTTTCCAGAATTAGGATTACCAGCCAATGCAACTTTAATATTCTTCTTAGTCATTCTGAGTTTTAACTATGATATTATCTGCATCAGATAATCGAATACTTATTAGTAAATTAGATACCACAACAGCTATAGGATCTGAAAAGGGAGATTTTCTTTCTAATTCAATCAATTGACCTGGAGTCACACCCATTTCTAAAAGCTGTTGCTCTACAAACTCATCTTGTATAGATTCAACAAAAGCCTTTTCTCCTACTTGTAATTCCGATAATCTTTTCATTCCGCAAATCTAACTATTTAGAATCAATCTAAAGTAACTTTTATGAATTCATTTCAGAGTTCTTAACAGAATTTGTCCCAAAATTAGGACAATCATTACAGTCCTTCTTAAACGTTTTACAGGAAGTAAAAAGTAAAATAAAAAGAAATAAAATAGATGGAAGAGTTACTGTTTTCATATAAGTTCAAAATTATATAAAATATCAAACATTATAACGGATATGTTATAAAAAATATTTTTTATTTTTAGCCTCTAATGATAAAAGGATTACAAAACATAGGGGATTACTTTATTATGATGAATAAAGTAATGAGTCGTCCAGAAAAACGTTCTGTTTTTCTAAAGCAATTTAATCTAGAAATAATGAAAATTATACTGAGCTCAATAGGTATTGTCATCATAATTTCTTTTTTCATTGGAGCTGTTGTTGCTATTCAACAATATTTTAACTTATCAAGTCCATTATTCCCAGACTATACAATTGGATTAGTAACAAGAGATGCTGTAATTTTAGAATTCGCCCCAACAATGTTAGGGCTAATATTAGCTGGTAAAGTAGGATCAAGTATCACTTCCGAGATTGGAACAATGAGAGTTACTGAACAAATTGATGCACTAGAGATAATGGGAATAAACTCTGCCTCATTCCTAATTTTACCTAAAATACTTGTATCTGTTATCTTCTTCCCAATCTTAATTATATTAAGTATCTCTATTGGTATAATTGGTGGTTGGCTAGGAGGTCTTTCTGTTGGTGTACCTACATCCCAATTTATTCTAGGAATTCAATATGAGTTTATTCCTTTTTACGTAACCTATTCATTAATTAAATCAATTGTTTTTGCATTTATTATAACTTCCGTATCTGCATATTACGGATACCACGCTAGTGGAGGGGCTATTAATGTAGGAAAAGCAAGTACTAAAGCTGTAGTTTATAGTAGTATTATAATTCTAATTTTTAATTACATCCTTACAGATTTAATTTTGTCAGGCATCTCATTTTGATAGAAGTAAAAAACATACACAAGAAGTTTGGAGACAATCTAGTTCTAAATGATGTTTCATTTAACTTTCAAAGAGGAAAAACTAATCTGATTATTGGAGAAAGTGGGTCAGGAAAAACAACTCTACTAAAAATATTAATCGGATTATATCCATTTGACAAAGGTGTCATTAGTTATGATGGCCGAATTTTTAATGAAATGAAATTAAAAGAGAAACGACTTATCAGACAAGAAATAGGAATGCTTTTCCAAGGAGGAGCATTATTTGACTATATGACTGTTGAAGAAAATATCAAGTTCCCACTTACCATGTTTACAAATCAGACAGAAGAAGAAAAAATAGATAGGGTAAATTTCTGTTTAAAAAGAGTGAATTTGGAAAACCAAAATAACTTACTACCATCTGCATTAAGTGGAGGAATGGTGAAAAGAGTTGCTATTGCAAGATCAATTTCTATGAATCCGAGATATTTACTTTGTGATGAGCCAAATTCAGGTTTAGACCCAAAAACAGCTATCCTTATTGATGATTTAATTAAAGAAATTACAGAAGAATATAATATTACTACAATTGTCAATACTCATGACATGAATTCGGTAATGCAAATTGGAGATAATATTGCTTTTATTCATAATGGAGAAATTTGGTGGGAAGGGAATAAAGAAGAATTAATTCATGCGGAAAATAAGGAACTACATGATTTTGTATTTGCTTCAAAACTTTTCAAGAGATTGAAAAGAAATTCATGAGAAAAGTAAAAGCCAAGAAATATCTTGGACAACATTTCTTAAAAGATCTATCAATTGCAGAAGAAATAGTAAGTCAGATAACTCTAAAAGAAAACACAATCTTAGAGATTGGACCAGGGATGGGAGTTCTAACTCAGTTTTTAGTTGATAAAAATAAAGATTTACACGTCATAGAAATTGATAAAGAATCTGTTTTTTATTTAAGATTACATTATCCTAAGTTAAAAATCATTGAAGGTGATTTTCTGAAATTAAACCTAAATATATTTGAAAATAATATTTCAATAATTGGTAATTTCCCTTACAATATTTCCTCTCAGATATTATTTAAAGCTTTTGAAAACAGAGATAAAGTAACAGAAGTTGTGGGAATGTTTCAAAAAGAGGTTGCTGAGAGAATTGCAAGTATAAAAGGGAAAAAGAAAGGAATATTAAGTGTTCTATTACAAGCTTTTTATGATATTGAGTATTGTTTTGAAGTAGACAATCATCTTTTTGATCCACCTCCAAAAGTAAAATCAGGAGTTATAAAAATGAAAAGAAATAGTAGAAAAAAATTAGAATGTGATGAAAAAACATTTATCAAAATCGTGAAAGCAGGATATAATCAGAGAAGAAAAACTTTGAGAAATTCCTTAAAATCATTTACTTTGAACTCGAATTCTGAAATAGACATATTACTACAAAAAAGAGCCGAACAATTAGATGTAGAAGCATTCATATTTTTAACAAAAAATGTCCAGTAAAAAAGAAATAAATCTCCAATTCCTATCTGAATTATCTGATTTTATATCTAATAATTCAGACAAGAAAACACAGTCATTAATTTGCGATTTACATATTGCAGATATTGCTGAAATAATTGAAGAATTATCAATTGAACAGGCTACATATTTGTTTCAACTAATTGATGAAGAAAGATCGGCAAAAATTCTAATTGAAATTGAAGATGAAACAAGAGAACATATTCTTTCTACCCTATCATCTAAAGAAATTGCTAATAAGGTAATTGAAAACTTAGAATCTGATGATGCAACAGATGTGCTTTCTGAACTTCCAAAAGAACAAAAGGAAGAGATACTTTCGTTAATAGAAGATGATGATCACGCTTCTGGCATTGAAGATCTTCTTAATTATCCAGAAGATACTGCTGGAGGACTAATGGCAAAAGAACTTATTAAAGTAAATGAGAATTGGACTACTATAAGATGTTTAAAAGAGATGAGGAAACAATCTTCTGAAATAAAAGAAGTTCACACAATTTATGTTGTTGATGATCACGAAAAACTTGTTGGAACTCTATCTTTAAAAAGATTATTACTTACTGAAACTAGAATTTTAATAAATGAGATCGCTAACTACGATATTGTTTCAGTTATTGCAACAGAAGATGATGATGAAGTAGCAAACATCATGAATAAATATGACTTAATTGTTATGCCTGTTATTGATGAGACAGGAGTATTGCTAGGAAGAATTACTATTGATGATGTTATGGATGTAGTAAAAGAAGAAGCGGAAAAAGATTACCAAATGGCTTCTGGTATTACTGAAGATGTAGAATCTTCTGATAGTGTATGGCAACTTACCAGAGCTCGTTTACCTTGGTTGTTAATCGGACTTGTAGGAGGGTTGTTAGGAGCAAAAGTTATTGGAATTTTTGAAATAGATAAAAATATTGAATTAGCTTTTTTCATTCCACTTATAGCTGCAATGGGTGGAAATGTAGGGGTTCAATCTGCAGCTATTGTAGTGCAAGGGCTAGCAAATGAAAGTATTAAAATAAATACAACTCTTAGTAAATTAGTAAAAGAGTTAGGTGTTGCTCTTCTGAATGGAATTATCAGTTCTACTATTATTTTTGGAGCAACCTTTGCACTTAATTACCCAATAGATTTAAGTTTAACAGTTAGTCTTTCCTTATTTTCTGTTATTGTTTTTGCGGCACTTTTCGGAACATTTGTACCTCTAACTTTAGATAAATATAAGATTGATCCCGCTCTTGCGACGGGACCATTCATCACAACTGTTAATGATATTTTAGGATTAGTTATTTACTTCCTTATCGGACAATCTATTCTTGTATAAAATGAGAGTTCTATTTATAGATAGAGTTCACCCTTCTCTGAAAAATAATTTGCAAAAAAATAACTTCGTTTGTGATGAATCTTATCATTTATCTAAAAAAGAAATTGAAAAAATAATACATAATTATGAAGGGATTATTATTAGAAGCAGATTCGTTATTGATTCTGATTTCATAAGAAAAGCAAATAACTTAAAATTTATTGCACGAGCTGGAAGCGGTCTTGAAAATATTGATGTAAAATTTGCTGAATCTAAAAATATTAAATGTTTTAATGCTTCTGAAGGAAACAGACAATCAGTTGCTGAGCACTCTATTGGCATGCTCCTATCTTTATTTAATAACTTAAACACATCAGATAGAGAAGTAAGGAATGGAAAATGGGAAAGAGAAGCTAATAGAGGTATTGAACTTGCTGGAAAAACTGTTGGAATCATAGGTTTTGGAAATAACGGATCGGCTTTTGCTAATGTAATTCAAGGATTTGGAGTAAAAATATTAGCTTATGACAAATATCTATCTGACTACCCTTACCAGAGTAGTATGGAGAAAATATATAAACAAGCAGATATTGTCAGTTTACATGTGCCTTTAACTGAAGAAACTACTTATTTGGCAGATGATAATTTCATTAATAATTTTGAAAAAGATTTTTACTTTATTAATACTGCAAGAGGAAAATGTGCTAATACGAAAAGTATAGTGAAATCTTTAAAAAGTGGAAAACTAAAAGGTGCTTGCTTGGATGTATTAGAATACGAAAAAACCTCCTTTGAAGATCTAAGTAAAATTGGATTTACTGATGAAATGCAATATTTAATTAATAGCGAAAAGACTATATTATCTCCTCATATTGCTGGATGGACAATTGAAAGTAATGTTAAAATATCTAAGATTCTAACAGAAAAAATACTAGAGTCAAGTATTTAGAAAATACATAAAAAAACACGATATTTGCAGCACTAAATATTACTGTATGAAAATTGCATTTTTAACATCAGGAGGTATTGCCCCATGCTTATCAGCTTCAATAGCTAGATTAACCGAGAATTATTTAAATCAATGTCCTGATGTAGAAATAATTGGATATTTAAACGGATACAAAGGACTTCTTCTTGGTAATACGATTCCTTTTCCTTCATCTTTAAAAGATAATATTAACGCTATATATAATTTTGGTGGCAGTCCTATTGGAAATAGTAGAGTAAAACTAACAAATATTGAAGATTGTGTAAATAAAGGATATATCTCAGAGGGAGAAACTCCATTAGAAGTTGCAGCAAATCAGTTAGTGAAAGATGAAGTGACTATTCTGCATACAATTGGTGGTGATGACACCAATACTACAGCTGCTGATTTATCAAATTATCTAAGAGAAAATAATTATAATTTAACAGTAGTTGGTCTTCCAAAAACAATTGACAATGATGTTTTTCCTATTAAACAAACATTAGGAGCTTGGACAGCAGCTGAGCAAGGAGCTGTCTTTTTCGAAAATATTGTAAATGAAAACACTACATCCGACAGACAATTAATTATACATGAAGTAATGGGAAGACATTGTGGTTGGTTAACAGCAGCTACAGCACATGAATACAGAAAAAGATTACAAAATCTACAATTTGTTCCAGAAATAGGAATTACGAAAGAAAAATGGAACATTCATTCTGTATTATTGCCTGAAGAAGAAATAGATTTTGACAAAGAATGTGAACGATTAAATAATGTAATGAATACGCACGATTGTGTAAACATATTCTTGTGTGAAGGAGCTGGAATGAATACGATCATCTCAGAAACTGAAAAAGAAGGTGGAGAAGTTTTAAGAGATGCTTTCGGACATGTACGCTTAGATGATTTAAATCCGGGTCAATGGTTTGCAAAACAATTTGCAAAACGACTAAAAGCCAATAAAGTATTAGTACAAAAAAGCGGGTATTTCTCTAGGTCAGCTAAAGCAAACCAAAAAGATTTGGATTTAATATTTGAAGTAGCTGATTTTGCTGTTGAAAGTGCAATAACAGGAATTAGCGGTGTTGTAGGTTGGGATGAAGACAATAATAATAAACTATCTTGTATTGACTTTAAAAGAATTAAGGGGGGAAAACCATTCAACACTAACTCTGATTGGTATAAAAAAATGATGCAGGAGATAACTCAAATTGAAAAATAAATCTCTATTACAAATATTTCCACAATCTGTTTTCAAAAATAAAATTTCTGAGGAGTTAGAAATTGAAAAATGTAAAATTCATCTAAACGGATTTATTGGATCTAACAAATCTATTGTAGCTGCTTCTATCATTAAAAATGCTACATCTCCACAGTTATTTATTTTAAACGACAAAGAAACAGCAACCTATTTTATAAATGATCTAGAAAATTTATTAAATCATGAGATTTTCTTTTACCCCGCATCATACAGAAGAGCGTATCAAATAGAAGAAACTGACAATTCAAATATTCTACTTAGATCAGAGGTCTTAAATAAATTAAACAATAAAAGAAACTCTATTATTGTAAGTTACCCGGAAGCAATTTTTGAAAAAGTAGTAAGTAGAAGAACTCTAAAAAAGAAAACCATTACACTTTCTGTTTCAGACACACATCACCCTGATTTATTAGAAGAAATATTGATTGAAAATAACTTTGTAAAAACGGATTTTGTAACCGACCCAGGACAATTTTCAATTAGAGGAGGGATTGTAGACGTCTTTTCTTTTGCAGATGAGAATCCATTTCGTATTGAGTTTTTTGATGATGAAGTTGAAAGTATCCGCACATTTAATATCAATACTCAACTATCTGTAGAACAAAGAAAAAAAATTTCAATTATTCCAAATACGGAAGCAAAAAAAATAGAAGAAAATCAAGTAAGTATCTTGGAATATTTGCCGAAAATCAGCACAATTTGGACAGAAGATTCTTTGTATACAATAGGAGTTTTAGAACAAAACTTTGAAAAGGCTTTTCAAGAATTTAATAAACTAAAGAATAATAATATCACTCAGATTTCTCCAGAGAAAATATTTACTAACGGAAGTGAGTTTTCAAATCAATTAGAAGAGTTCAGAATGATTGAATTTGGAAATAATATTATTTTTCCTTCTGATATTAAAATTTCATCAAATTCCAGACCTCTAACAAAAATTAATAAGAAATTTGATTTATTGTTTCAGGAATTACTTGATAACCAGAAGAAGAATTATAAAAACATTATACTTTGCTCTTCTGAAGAACAGAAAGAAAGATTTCATCAGATTTTAGAGAGTTCTGAACAGGAAATAATGTACAAAACTATAGTAAGTAATCTGCATGAAGGATTTATTGATCATGACAATAAAATTGCTGTTTATACAGATCATCAAATTTTTGATCGTCATCACAGATTTAGGAGCAAAACAAAATTTACAGACAAACAAGCTATTACTTTAAAACAACTTACAAATCTTCAAATTGGTGATTTTGTAACTCATATAGACCATGGAATTGGTGAATTTTCAGGTCTTCATAAAATTAACAATAATGGTAAGAAGCAAGAAAGTATTAAACTAATTTATAAAGGTGGAGATATTTTATACATCAGTATTCACTCTTTACACAAGATCTCAAAATTTTCAGCTAAAGAAGGACACCAACCAAGCATCAATCAGTTAGGAGGAACAAGATGGCAAACTACCAAGAATAAAACAAAAAGTCGAATTAAGAAAATTGCTTTTGATCTTATTCAGCTTTATGCAAAACGGAAAACTATTAAAGGTTTCTCTTACTCTACTGACACATATTTACAGCATGAATTAG
>JABHQB010000104.1 GCA_018695965.1 Flavobacteriales bacterium
CTAACTTATTAATTGATAAATACAATTTAGTACATTTATCCACTGGCGATATTCTAAGAGGAGAGATTGCTGAAGGAACTGAATTAGGATTAGAGGCAAAAGCATTGATGGATAGAGGCGACCTAGTTCCTGATGAGGTAGTTATTGGAATGATATCTTCTAAATTAGATAACAACCCAAATGCAAATGGCTTTATTTTTGATGGTTTTCCTAGAACATCTGCGCAAGCTACTACCTTAGATAATTTGTTATCAGAAAAAGGAACTTCAATTTCAGCAATGCTTTCTTTAAAAGTAGAGGATGAGGAATTGATAAGAAGATTACTTTCAAGAGGAGAAAGCTCAGGCAGAGCAGATGACCAAGATGAGAGTATAATTGCAAATCGTATTAATGAGTATAATAACAAAACAGCTCCATTAAAAGAGTATTATTCTGTACAAAATAAACTTTCAGAAATTGAAGGTGATGGTACCGTAGAAGATATTGCAGAAAAACTTAATGATGTGATTGATACTTTATAAATGAGAGTAAAGAATTCCAATTTTGTTGATTATGTAAAAATATTTTGCCGTTCTGGGAAAGGAGGTGCTGGTTCTGCTCATTTTTTAAGAGATAAAACTACTGCAAAAGGAGGTCCTGATGGTGGTGATGGTGGAAAAGGAGGACATATAATACTTAGAGGGAATGAGCAAATGTGGACACTTCTGCATTTACGATATAAGAAACACATTTTTGCAGAACATGGAGGAGCTGGAAGTGGAAATCACAGACATGGAAAAGATGGTGAAAGTCAAATTATTGAAGTTCCATTAGGTACTATTGCTAAAGATGCAGAAACTGGAGAGGTGCTTTGTGAAATCACTAAAGATGGAGAGGAATTTGTAATGGTTGAAGGAGGAATGGGAGGTAGAGGAAATTCTCATTTTAAATCTCCTACTAATCAGTCACCAAGACATGCACAGCCTGGAGTTGATGTTACAGAAGGTTGGTTTATTTTAGAGTTAAAAGTATTGGCTGATGTTGGATTAGTGGGTTTTCCAAATGCTGGAAAATCTACTTTACTTTCGGTTGTTTCTGCTGCAAAACCTGAAATTGCAGACTATCCTTTTACTACTTTAGTACCAAATTTAGGAATCGTATCATATCGGGATCATAAATCCTTTATTATGGCAGATATTCCTGGTATTATTGAGGGAGCTGCTGAAGGAAAAGGATTAGGATTGAGGTTTTTACGTCATATTGAACGAAACTCAACTTTACTTTTTATGGTTCCAGCAGATGCGGATGATATTGCAAAGGAATATGAAATATTGTTAGGAGAACTTAAAAAATACAATCCAGAGTTATTAGATAAAGATAGAATACTTGCAATTAGTAAATCTGACATGTTAGATGATGAGTTGAAGGAAGAAATATCAAAAGATTTGCCTAAAGATATTCCTTCATTATTTATTTCATCAGTTGCGCAACAAGGGCTTACAGAACTTAAAGATGTAATCTGGAAAAAACTTAATCAGTAATGGAAACACTGCAGAAAATAGATGAATATTTTTTCAGAATTATTAATTCTGCAGGATGGGAGGATATGGATGGAATAATGATTCTCATCTCTTCAAAATGGTTTTGGATTCCACTTTATATTTACATTATTTATTTAATCTACAAACGTTTTTCAGATCAATTCATTAAAATATTATTAGCATTAGGGTTGCTAATTTTTATAGCAGATTTTGGTAGTGTTCATCTTTTTAAAGAATTATTTGAAAGATCCAGACCGTGCCATTTTTTAGAAGAAGGGATAAGAGTAGTAGATGGTTGCGGAGGACCTTTTGGTTTTGTTTCTTCACATGCTTCTATTTCTTTTTCTATTGCTTTCTTTATCTCCTTACTTTTTAGAAATTTATGGGGATTTGTTCATCTATTTTCCTGGGCGGTACTGATTGGTTTCAGTAGAGTTTATTTAGGAGTTCATTATCCTTTTGATATTTTGGGAGGTATGTTTTGGGGACTATTTGTAAGTTTGCTAGTATATTATATTTGTAAAATGAAGATAAAATTTATAACATGAAAAAAATGATACCTTCCTTTATTATAACTATAATTCTATTTTTAGTAAATGTCTTTTTCAATATTCCACCTTGGTTATTTTTAGTGCCGGTATTAGTACATATAATTTTTTTAATAGATTTATGGTTGGGGTGGTTAACTTTGGTATGTATATGGAATTTTGGATGGCCTAGTGTTCCACCAATTGCAGATGTATTAGTAGCTGTAGTTTTATCATTAGGAGTGATTACAATTAAAAATAAAAATAAATAAAATGAAAAAGACATTAATATTATTGATTATCCTGTTTGCCGGATTAAAAACATATTCTCAAGAAAAA
>JABHQB010000105.1 GCA_018695965.1 Flavobacteriales bacterium
ATGCTAGGGATTTATATACCAGAAGAAATGAAGGAAGTTGTATCTGGGTAGTAAAATCAGAACATATTGTTTCTTCTGAAAGTGAAGATGGAGAGGCTTTTTTCGACCCATCAAATGATAAAATGTATAGACATCCTACTTTCTATACCATGCCAGATGGATCAAAGCACATATAAATGGATTTATTAAAATACACACTCAGAATAGCCGATAGTTCTATTATTCTTGGACAAAGACTTTCATCTTGGTGCTCTAAAGGGCCTACTCTAGAAGAAGATATAGCTCTTTCTAATTTGTCCTTGGATTTATTTGGACAAGCAAATTCATTACTTGAATATGCTTCAGAATTAGATGGAACAAAATCTGCAGATGATTTTGCTTTTAAAAGAAATGAAAGAGAATTTTATAATCTTCAGTTAACAGAGCAACTAAACGGACATTTTGGAGACACAATAGTGAGACATTTCTTCTTCTCTGTTTATAGTTTTTTATTCTACTCTAAACTTTCTAATAGTAAAGATGAAACCCTTGCTGCAATAGCTGCGAAATCTTTAAAAGAAATAAAATATCATCTGACTCATTCCAAAAGTTGGGTAATCCGATTAGGAGATGGGACAGAAGAAAGCAATAAAAGAATTCAAAAATCCTTGAATGATTTATGGCAATTTACAGGAGAATTTTTTGAGATGGATGATATAGATCAAAAAATGTACAAAGAAGGGATTGGAGTAAATAATTCTTCTTTAAAATCAGAGTGGGATAAAATAGTGAACACAACATTAAAAGAATCTAACCTAATCAGACCTGAAGATGGACACATGCAATCAGGAAGTAAAAATGGAATGCACACGGAACATTTAGGTCATTTACTTTCTGAAATGCAATTCTTACCAAGAGCATATCCTGATGCAGAATGGTAAAACAGATAAAATATGGGAACTTTTAAATACCGTTCCAGATCCTGAAATACCTGTAATTTCAGTAGTAGAATTAGGAGTTATTCGAGATGTAATCTTTTCTGAAAATTCTTATATTATTTCCATCACTCCAACTTATTCAGGATGTCCAGCTGTTAAAGCATTTCAAGATGATATTAAAACATGTCTTAAAGAAAATAATATAGAAAATTTTGAACTTAAAATTGTATACTCACCTACTTGGACTACTGATTGGATGACTGAATCTACCAAAGAAAAACTCAAAAAATACGGAATTTCACCTCCATCAGAAACTATTATTTGCCCACAATGTGATTCCGAAAAAGCAGAACTAATTAGTGAATTTGGAGCCACAGCTTGTAAAGCATTATACAAATGTAAAGATTGTTTGGAGCCCTTCGAACACTTTAAATGTATTTAACTATTTTAGCAAACAAATCATATTTCACCTATAAATGAAAGTAAGCGTAATAGGAGCAGGAACAATGGGAGCAGGAATAGCTCAAATAGCTGCTACAAATGGCCATGAGGTTTATCTTTTTGATTCATTTGATGGAGCTATCAAAAACGCAGAAACTAAACTCAATAAAATCCTCAACAGATTAGTTGAGAAAGACAGAATTTCAGATCAAGAAAAAAATGATATTCTATCAAGAATTAACTTTTCAGAAAAATTAGTAGATATTAGTGGAAGTGGATTAGTTATTGAAGCAATCATTGAAAATCTAGAGATAAAACAAAAAATATTTACTGATATTGAAAAATTAGTAGATAACGATTGCATTATTGCATCAAACACATCTTCTCTATCCATCGCTTCTATATCTTCAGCATGTGAAAAATCAGAAAGAGTTATAGGAATACACTTTTTCAATCCAGCTCCACTTATGCCACTTGTAGAAATAATCCCTGCAGTGCAAACCTCTTCAGAAAGCTTAAAAAATGCAAAATCAATTATTGATTCTTGGGGTAAAGTAACAGTTATTGCAAAAGACACTCCTGGTTTTATTGTAAATAGAGTCGCTCGTCCTTTTTATGGAGAAGCAATTAGGATATATGAAGAAGGCGTAGCAGATTTCTCTACTATTGATTGGGCAATGCGTGAAATTGGAGGATTCCGTATGGGGCCTTTTGAATTGATGGATTATATAGG
>JABHQB010000106.1 GCA_018695965.1 Flavobacteriales bacterium
AATAGCGGATGATTCTCCAATTCCTTGGGTGCTTCCGCACACAATTGCATTTTTATTTTTGAGTGATAATTCCATTTATTCTATATTTATTTTTTTCTCTACTGTTCCATCATCATAGATGTAGAATAGTGGTGTGTTTCGTTTTTCGTTAACTTCTCTCCCTAATATATCTGTTACTTTAAGCAGTTCTTTGTTTGTAGTTTGTTCTTGTATTACTGAAAGAGGAGGGCAATTAGTGCTAAAATAATGATGTGAATCTATATTTTCATCATATACTGTCCAATTAGCAGTTGACCAAGACACATCATCAACATTAATACAATACAACTGTGGATTAGCATTAGTACTGAAAGAAGTGAAAAAAGACCCTCCACCCATATTAATATTATTACCATTTCTTAAATCAAGGCTTGTTAGTTGATTAGAATCACAATACAACCTAGTTAATGCGGTATTATTACTTACATTAAGGCTAGTGAGCTGATTGCTTCCACATTTTAAATCAGTTAAAGAAGTAGCAATACTTACATCAAGACTTGTTAGTTGATTTTTTTCACAACGTAAATTATCTAAACTAGTTAAGCTATTTATATTAAGAGAAGTGAGTTCATTATATCCACAATATAATTCAACTAATGCAGTATTATTACTTAGATCAAGAGTTGTAAGATCATTATAATCACACCATAAAGCCTGAACTGATGTAAAATCTTCTATACCTGTTAAGTCACTAATACTTCCAAAAGAGACGTCTAGAAAAGTTACTGTGTTAATATTACTGGTAGTAACATAATCATCATTAGCTATGCCATTACCCATTCCATTAGCTTCTAAATAAGCTTCAAAATTATCATCAGGAACATAAGTTTGTGTGGCAGATCCATTAACAACCGTGAACTCTCCAATCATTCCCATTGGAATATGAGGAGTACAAACATATTGATATAGCCCTGCAACTTGAGGAATATATTGGAAAAACGTATCTGCAGGCAATTGCCATATCTGATTAAAAGAAGCTGCTCCAGCAGGAATATTGTCAGATGTTATGGTATGAGTCATGGTTGGAGGGTCAAGAGGGATCCACTGCACAGTATCTCCTAATTGAACTGTAATATTGTTCGGAGGAAGAAACTGATAGTAGCCGTTCCACACTTGTATTTGATGTATAGTCCCTTTTGAATTAAAAGCAGAAACAATAAATAATAATAGTAATAGTTTTCTCATAATTTTATTTTGTATAATTAAATCCTAAAGTGTCTTTTATATTTTGAGGCAATTCTGGTAAGTAAGATCGGGAAATCATTAGTGTTGCAATATTTGCTAAATCGGTAAATAGTTTATGTTTATCCACTGTCTTTTTTAAGTATCCTTGTCCAGAACTTCCTCCTGTTCCAATTTTTTGTCCTAGCATTTTCTCTACCATTTGTACATGTCTAAACCTCCAAGTTAAAATTTTATGATCCATTTCTACTAAACCTCTAAGCAGCTGATAAGGCAAATGTAAAATCGGCTGATCTCTATATAAATTAATCAACAGTGCCGACATAGTTGCTTTGTATGAAAGAGAAGTTTCTCCACTTTCAATTGCTTCCTTATGTATCTTCTCATCTAATACTCTTTCAAAATACTTTCTGTTTTCATCAATCATACGTATTCTGAGAGATTTATCTTCTTCTGTTAAGTTAGCATCTTTAATTCCTGCAATTTCTTTATCTAACATTTCATTTACTGCCCCTTCATATTTTTGGGAGAAATCAAAATCTCCCATATTTAAAAATGGAATGCGTTCCAGCCATTTTTCAACTAAGTTGAATAGGGAAGATGATTCTTCTAAGTCTAATATTTCCTCTTTCTTTTCTCCCTCAAATTGACTATGATAAGGACATCCTCCAAACTGATGCCTTTTTTCTATTTTAAGACCTAGCATTACCTCTAACTTTCGGAATTGGTGGGATTGAAATCCAGAAGCGGGAGAAAGGTGATCACGGAAATCTAAGAAATCTAAAGAAGTCATTGTTTCTAAGATGTCCAATTGACCTACTAGTGTGGTCATAATTTTATTTACCCTATCCATTCTTCTTACAACTACACCAACAGAAGATTCATCAATTTTTTCCTCTTTAAATAAATCCATTATTGACTCTATTTCATGTAAGATTTGTTTGAACCACAATTCATAAGTTTGGTGAATAATAATAAAAAGCATTTCCTCATGAGCGGCTTTTCCTTCTTTATCACTTATTAGGCCTTGAGCATCTAAAATCTTATTGAGTTGCAAGTAATTTATATAATGAACGGATGATGTTTTTTCTGACATTTATTAAAATTTATAATGCAGTAAAAGTAAGAAATATGATTTAAAAAAGAGTAATAGAAATCACTAAAAACAAATAAAGAAGAATGCTTAATGACTCTACCCAAAATGAAAAGAAAAAATCAGATTTCTTTTCATTAGATTTTTTAATAAAGATTGAGGAAACAATACATGACAAAGAAATTGCAACAAAAAATCCAATACTTAATTTATTGTTCCAATATTGAAAGGTAGAGATAATTATCGCGAAAAGTAAACAGATAAAAGAAATTAATTTTGACCTTGAAATTCCAAAGAGAATTGGAATAGTTTTTAATTTTATGTTGTCATATTTAACATCTCTAATATCAAATGGAATACAAATTGCAAATACAAATAGAAATCTGATTAGCAGATGAGCAATAACATTAGAACTAAAAACAATGCCCTCTTCTAAAATAAATAAAAGCATTGTGCTGGTAGTCCAGATTAACGAAATGACAAAAATCTTAGAAAATGGTATTGTTCTTAATCCAAAAGGGTACAAGACAGATATAATTCCAGAAAATATGATTGCAATTTGGGTATTAGTTTTAAATTTAGAAAAGAAATATAAACTTATAACAGAACTAATAATTATAACTAAATAAATAAGAATTTTATTTTTTTGAGTCCAATCTTTTCTATTGTGTTTTTGTGATTTGCTTATTCGAACAATTCTCTGAAAGTTATAGGTGAATATGGTTGCGAAAAATACAAACAGAGATACTTCTGAAGGAAACAAAATTCTCGATTTAACGACTAAAAATTCTGAACTTATAGCTAGAGATAGAACGCAAAATGAGACAAATATATTACTGTTGATTAAAAATAAGAAAAAGTGATGTAATTTTTTCATTATTCAAAAATATGATTTTTTATTAATTATTCTATTTATTATAGTTGCAATGCTTAATTTTGACCGCTAAAATAAATACAGAATGTCAACAAATAATTTTTCGGACAGACATATTGGACCAAGAAAAAAGGATATAGAAAAAATGCTTGCCGTTATTGGAGTCAATTCTCTTGAGGAATTAATTAATCAAACTATCCCTTCTTCTATAAGATTAGATAAAGAGTTGGATTTACCAAATTCGGTTAGTGAAACACGATTTTTGGAATACATGAATTCTCTTGCTAAGAAAAATAAAAATTACAGATCATATATTGGCATGGGAT
This sequence comes from Flavobacteriales bacterium, assembly GCA_018695965.1. Taxonomy (GTDB): domain Bacteria; phylum Bacteroidota; class Bacteroidia; order Flavobacteriales; family BACL11. Next base: position 3,515 of record JABHQB010000106.1, read on the forward strand.
ATTTTAATACTATAATGCCGTC
>JABHQB010000107.1 GCA_018695965.1 Flavobacteriales bacterium
GCTGATATTGATGGTAGTCATATTGCAACTTTAATTCTTACTTTCTTTTTTCGTTATATGTACGAATTAATCGAAAAGGGATATGTGTATATTGCTACCCCTCCACTTTATTTGCTTAAAAAAGGAAAAGACCATAGGTATTGCTGGAGTGATGAAGAAAGAGATAGATTGGTAGAGGAAATGAAAGGAGGTAAGGATGTGAATGTTGGAATTCAGAGATATAAAGGTCTTGGTGAGATGAATGCAATTCAACTTTGGGATACTACCTTAAATCCAGAACAAAGAACTCTTAAACAAGTTACAATTGATAGTGCTGCTGAGGCAGATAGAGTGTTCTCTATGTTGATGGGAGATGAAGTTCCACCAAGAAGAGCATTTATTGAAGCGAACGCTAAGTATGCTAATATTGACGCTTAAACAGAATAAATATAAAAAAAATAAGAAATGAAAGTAACAGTAGTAGGAGCAGGAGCGGTAGGAGCAAGTTGTGCAGAATATATTGCAATAAAAAACTTTGCTTCTGAAGTTGTTTTACTAGACATAAAAGAAAATTTTGCTGAGGGAAAAGCTATGGATTTGATGCAAACTGCATCTTTAAATGGATTTGACACAAAAATAGTTGGAACTACAAATGATTATTCTAAAACTTCTGGAAGTGATATTGCAGTTATTACTTCAGGAATTCCAAGAAAACCAGGAATGACTAGAGAAGAATTAATTGGAATAAATGCAGGTATTGTAAAAACCGTTTCAGAGAACTTAATTAAACATTCTCCGAATGTCATTTTGATTATTGTGAGTAATCCTATGGATACCATGACTTACTTGGTTCATAAAACTACAGATTTACCAAAACATAGAATTATTGGAATGGGTGGAGCTTTGGATTCAGCAAGATTTAAATATAGATTAGCAGAAGCTATGGATTGTCCTTCTTCTGATGTTGATGGTATGGTTGTTGGTGGTCATTCTGATAAAGGAATGTTGCCTTTAACAAGATTAGCAAGTAGAAATTCGATTAGAGTTTCCGAATTTCTTTCAGAAGAAAGATTGTCAGAGGTTTTAGAAGCAACTAAAGTAGGTGGAGCTACATTAACAGGAATGTTAGGCACGTCTGCTTGGTATGCTCCCGGAGCTGCAGTTTCTTCATTAGTGCAATCTATTGCTTGTGATCAAAAGAAAATGTTTCCATGTTCTGCTCTTTTAGAAGGAGAATATGGTTTGGAGGATTTATGTATTGGTGTTCCAGTCGTCTTGGGAAGAAATGGAATTGAGAAAATAGTAGAGTTAGATTTAAATGACTCGGAAATGGACAAATTAAAAGAATCTGCTGATGGAGTAAAAGCTACAAACAGATTGTTAGAGTAAAATTATTTCTTAATAAATTGGGAAGTTTCCTTTCCTTTCTTTATAACGTAAATTCCAACAGGAAATTCTTCAACATTAATATATTCCTCCTTTGTGTTGAAAACCAATTCTCCTAAACTATTATAAATAAAAATTTTCTCTTGCTTTTTATTCTTTACATATATTGTGTGTGATGATGGATTCGGATAAATATTAAAATACTCTCTGATTTCTTCAATCTGAGTGGTTGTAGTTGTATCTCCCTTGAAAAATGCAAGTCCTCCAGATTGGTTCCCAATTATTATATCCATCAGGCTATCATTGTTAATATCGGATACTGCAACTGAATTTTTCCCTCCTTCCCAAACAATATTGTTTATTGTATTTAACTCACTAAATATTCCATTTATGTTTCCATCAATATTATTATACAAATAAGTTTTTCCTGTATAAGAACCAATAAATAGATGATATTCATCATTTATTTCAATAAGTTTTGGAGAACTAAAACCATTACTTATATATAATGAGTCCACATCAATACCTCCCCATTTTATATATTCGACACTAAAATCAGGATTTGTTGGAGTTCCTTTATTTTCAAAGTAAGAAATTTGTCCGCTTTTTGATCCGATAATTAAATCATTAAGTCCATCTCTGTTTACATCAATAATTTGTGGGGAGGCAAAATAACCAACATCAATAGAATCAAAGTTTGGAGTATTTATATTAAATGTAGTTCCATCTCCAGTAAATAGGTGGATCTTCCCGTCATTATCACCAATTATTAGGTCGTCTATAAAATCTCCATTCAAATCACCAAAAGTAGGATGTAGATTAAGTGCAGGTCTATTTAGAATAGTATTTAGAGGAATAGTAGAAAGACCTAAAAAGTCATCAGAAATTAAGGTAAATTCAGGATTTTGTATTGTTCCGGTATTTTTATAAAAAGCAATTTTTGAAATTGGAGTTCCTGTAGATGAATGATATCCGTAGTTTCCAACAAATAAATCGAGTAGTCCATCTCCATTTTCATCATAAAAAGTAGGGTGTGCATTTTCACCTAAATCAACACCACCTCCTTGTAAAAAGTCTTTCTGTATAAAATTAAAATTAGGAGTTGAATTAGTTCCCGAATTTTCGTAAATCCAACAACTTTCTTTATTTGCAGAGTTGTTTTGCATATTTGTTGTAACTATCAAGTCTTTTGTTCCGTCATGGGTAGCGTCAATATAAAAAGCAGAAGGAAAAATATGAATATCTGCAGGAATTGTATTCGTAATATTTTGAGGGAAAGCTGTGTCAACCATAATGATATGAGCACTTTGTGGAGTTCCTCCGTTTATCAGTAAATTTAGATTAGTATAACTTACATCCCCTAATATTAAATCTTTATCCATATCACCATCTACATCCATTGCAATCAGTGTAGATCCGGCGTGTTTTCCATATCTACTGGAGGAACCAATTGTAATAGGAGGACATAAACAGTTAAAGCAATCTAAAATATACGTATTTAATCCTTCATAAAAGTTTCCCCAACAACCATTATTATGAGAATATTCCAGATAATCACAATTTCCATGATTTTCTATAGATTCATTCTTAAAATAATGTACAAATCCACCACTAATTTCAAATGTTAATATGTCTAAATCTCCATCGTTATCAATATCAGAAATAGCTGGTAAATCCATTGGACTCACATAAATTCCTTGTCCGCTAGTGGTATTTGTAATTGATGAAGTTGCTAAAGTAAAACTAAGAGAACTGGATGAGGTATTTGTATAAACAGCGATTCCGGCATTCTGATAGGTGAAAATATCTTGCTTTCCATCACAATTATAATCATTTAGAATTAACCAACTTTCTATTGATGGAAATGAATTTCGATATTCAGGAGAAAAGACGAAATTTCCATTAACATTTAAGTAAGGAGATATCCTATTTCCGGATCTGTCAAAAATAATTAGGTCATTTGTTCCATCCAAATCTAAATCAATTTCAGAAAACTGAGCAGAATTTACTCCACCATTCCAAGCGTGTTTTAATTGAGTAGAATTTTCAAAAACACTTACAGTAGTATCTCTAGTAAAATTAATTTGAGAGAAAGAAATTGTGTTAAAAATTAGAGATAATAAAATGAATAAAAACTTGTTTTTCATGCAGGAATAAATTTGAATACAAACTTATAAAATTTGTATCAGAAAAGTGATAAAAAAATGATTGTTTCAGTTTTTGTGTAATATGATATGAAAGTTTATATTTGCGGTTCTAAAAATTTTGAAAAATAAATCATGAAAAGTAGAACCCCAATATTATTTCTGACAATTGTTTTTGCTCTTGTTTGTCTTTACCATCTCTCATTTACTTGGAAAGTGAATAGTATTAATGAGGAAAAGATTGAGTACGCTGAAACTCAACTTGAAATAAATAAAAATACTGACCTCTCGAAAATTACTGAAGAAAGTATTGCGAATGAGTTAAGAAAAGAGAAGATTAACCAAGAGTTTATTAATTCTCTTGATAGATCTGATACAACTAAACAGATAGTATTTAAACTAGATTCTAATGTATATTATGAGTTTCAGGATACTCTTATAGAATTTAGATTATTAACTAAACAAGATACAATTAGACTTAATAATTCTGATACTTTTAGTTTCAACAATATAGATTATGATTCTACCATAGTAGACAGTTTAGTAAAACAAGAGAAAGACAATATTAAAAATGATTACGCTAGTAATAAGGCCCTAAAACTAAGTAAACTTGAATCATACTACATTGACTCTATTTCTGTTAACCAATTAAAAGAAACTCAAGGAGTTTATAATTTATTATTTAAGAACTATACATATCAAGAATGTTTAGATAAACAGATTAATTTAGGTTTAGATTTGAAAGGAGGTATTAGCGTAACCTTAGAAGTAGATATTAGAGATGTATTAGTTAATTGGGCATATGAAGGGTCAAATCGTTATGAAATTTTTCTATCTAAGTTAGATATTGCTGATGATAAAATGAAATCTAGTTCTGTAGATTATTTAGATTTAGTTAAAGATGAGTATGCTAATGAATTAGAAGCAAGGAATGATTTGTCAGATATTTTTGGATCAGAATTTAAGGAGGTAAATGGATTAACTAATGAAGAAGTTGTAAAATATCTAAGAAAGGAAATAGATGGCATAATATCTACAACATTTACAACTCTAAAAGAAAGGTCAGAGAGATTTGCAAATATTCGGCCAAATATTCTTACAACTTCAATATCGGGGAGGTTTATTGTTGAGCTACCTGGAGCTAAAGATGTTAAACGTGTTAACTCTATTTTAACAGATCCTGCAAAATTAGAATTCTGGGAAGCTTATAAACTAGATGAGGTTTTTGATATAACTCAAAACTCAATCAGATTTAGAGATATGTCTGAATCAGATTCGATAATCATGAATGAGTGGTTTACAATAGTTGAGATGAGTAATAATTTATTGCAGAGAAATGACGAAGGTTCTTTTGGACCTGTCATAGGATATGCTAATTCGAATAATGAAGAAGATTTAAAAAAATTATTTAATAAATTAGAGAAATTACTTCTTAATCAGAATATAAAATTTGCTTATGGATATTTAGCTTCAGATAAAACAAGAAAGACTTTACAAGTTTATGCTTTAAAAACCTCTCCTATATATGAAGATGCAAATGAAGATGGTTCTGTATTGAATGGAGATATTATATCTAATTCCAGCGCAAGTATTCAAAATGGTCAGTGGGAGGTTAGTATGACGATGCAGCCTGCTGCTGCTCAAAAATGGAGTAAAATCACATTACAAAATATTGATAATCATGTTGCTATTGTCTTAGATGGAACTATCAGATCTTGCCCTGTTATCAATACTCAAATTAAGGGAGGTAGTTCTGTGATATCTGGATCATTTTCTTCTAGTGAAGCAAATGATCTAGCAAATATCTTGGGGTCTGGTAAGTTGAAATCGAAACTTAATATTCTACAACAATCAGTTGTAGGACCATCATTGGGTCAGGCTTCCATTGATGCAAGTATGAGATCTTTTATGATTGCATTATTTATCGTATTTCTTTATATGATATTTTATTACTACGGAGCTGGAATTATATCTAATGTGGCTTTAATATCAAATCTATTCTTTATCTTTGGTGTATTAGCCTCTACAGGAATGGTGCTTACTTTACCAGGAATTGCTGGTATTGTTCTGACTATAGGTATGTCAGTTGATGCAAATGTACTTATTTACGAAAGAATTCGGGAGGAACTAACAAATGGCAAAGGAGTCCGATTAGCAATTGAAGATGGTTATAAATCTGCTTATACTTCTATTATTGATGCCAATGTTACTACTCTCTTAACAGGTATAATTCTATATATATTTGGTTCTGGTCCAATTAAAGGATTTGCTACTACTTTGATAATAGGTATCCTAACTTCATTGTTCTGTGCAATTTTCATTACAAGATTAGTTATCTCTGCAAGATTAAATAAAGGAAAATCTATTTCATTTTCTACAAGATTAACTAAGGGAGCATTCAAAAACCTGAATATTGATTTTATAGGTAAAAGAAGAGTATTTTATGTATTATCTGCAATTGTAATTTTATTTGGAGGATATTCATTGTCTACAAAAGGATTGGATTATGGAATTGACTTTTCTGGAGGAAGAACCTATATTGTGAATATGCCAAATGAGACTATTACTAATGAAGATATTAAAGAATCATTATCCAAAGTATTTGTAAATGAAGATGGAAGTGTTCAATCTGTACAGGTATCTAAATTTAACGATCTTACAGAAAAAGACTCACTAAATCAGAACAACGTTGCGGTAGATGCAGTTAAAATTACGACAAAGTACATGATAGACAGTGATGATAAAAATGCAGATAGTATTGTTACAGCTACATTACTTAATGGATTAGGTAGTGGTTTTACAGATGATAACATAGTTAGCTATCAGAAGGTTGCCTCTACCATTGCTGACGATATTAGATCTTCTGCTTGGGGCTCAATAATCTTCTCATTATTAGTAATTTTCCTATATATTTTAGTTAGATTTAAGAAATGGCAATTTAGTTTAGGTGCGGTTATTGCTGTCTTTCATGATGTACTTATTGTACTTTCAGTATTCTCAATCTTATATGGGGTATTACCTTTTTCATTAGAAATTGATCAAGCATTTATTGCGGCAATTTTGACTATTATTGGTTATTCATTAAATGATACTGTGGTTGTATTTGACAGAGTAAGAGAGTATATGGTCAACTACAAAAAGAAAGAAGTACATGAATTTATTAATCAATCATTAAACTCAACATTAAGTAGAACGATTAACACATCTTTAACTACATTCTTTGTGTTACTTGTTATCTTCCTTTTTGGAGGTGAGGTAATTAAAGGATTTATGTTTGCCTTAATGGTTGGAGTTATTGTTGGAACATATTCTTCATTATTTGTTGCATCACCTATTATGGTTGACACAATTAAACGAAAAGAAATTAAGAATAAGTAATCTTTTTAAAATTATAATACAAAAGCCCTTTCATTGAGAGGGCTTTTTTTATTTTTGTATTATGTTATTATTTATTGGAGCTTCCGAAATTTTCTTTGTTATACTTTTTGTAGTTATGTTATTTGGTTCAAAAAAAATACCAGAAATTGCTAAAGGTTTAGGTAAAATGATGAGAGAAGTGAAAGACGCTTCCAACGAAATAAAAAGAGAGATAAAAGATAGTACTAAAGATATAAAAGACAATTTTGATAAAGAAATAAATGGATAATATATTATTTCTTGTAAGTTTTGTAATGTTGTTTTTTGGAGGAGAGCTTTTAGTGAGAAGCTCGGTTGCTTTAGCTCTTAGGATGAGAATTTCAACACTTGTTGTTGGTATGACTGTGGTCTCTTTTGTAACATCTTCTCCAGAATTATTTGTAAGTATAAAATCTGCTTTAAATGGTCTAACTGATATTACTTTCGGAAATGTAATTGGTTCTAATATAGCAAATATTACTTTGGTATTAGGGCTTACTGCAATTGTATTTAGGATAAATATTACTAAACAAACTATAAAAATAAACTTCCCGGTAATGTTTCTTGCTTTTATCTTGTTTGGATCTGTCTTGTACTTATTTGGAGAAATCAATTTGATTACTGGAATTGTTTTTGTTTTGCTACTCATTGTTTTTACTTTGTTTTTAATAAAGAGATCAAGAGAAGAACACACACAACTTTCTGATGAAGATAAGGAGAAATATGAGAAAGCAAGAAAAACACCTTTAGTCCAATCTATTTTATATATGCTTGTAGGAATAATGCTACTTATGTATGGTTCCGAATTCTTGGTAAATGGAGTTCAAAGTATTGCAAGATTATTTGAATGGGATGATAGGATTGTATCTGTAAGTTTGGTTGCAATTGGAACATCATTACCAGAACTTGCTACTTCATTAGTAGCTGCATTTAGGAAAGAATCTAATTTAGCAATTGGAAATTTAATCGGTTCCAATATTTTTAATGTATTGGCGGTATTAGGGATTACATCTATTATTACTCCAATAAAAATGATAAATGAAAGTCTGTTTACGGATTATCTATGGATGATGATATCTGTATTAATTCTAGGTTTATTTATTTATGTTTTCTCAAAAAAGCAAGTTTCAAGAACAGAAGGGTTTCTTCTTTTAGTATTTTATATTCTTTTCATGTTTTTCTTGTTTTAATTGCATTTAACAAATTGTTGATAAATCATTACATCACACCTCTTTCAATCTTCTAAATTTTTTATCATTTTAATTTATATTTGCTTTTATAATATACCTAACTCTTAAAATAAAAATATATGAAAACTAAGTTAGAA
>JABHQB010000108.1 GCA_018695965.1 Flavobacteriales bacterium
AATCCTGTGGTCGAAATGTTAGTATTAAGAACTTCAATATACATAGTGTCTGACCAGATTTGTCCACTGCTGTCAGTAATAACTCCTACTACATAAGTAGATTGAGTTGGAGAGTAATTAAGTGTGTCTCCTACTCCAATCATCTGACCGGAATTTACGTCATACCAACTAATACCAGAAGCGTAATATCTTACTGATTCTTGATTTGCTGACCAAATAGTTGCATTTCTTCCAGAAACAACAGCAGCGCTTGTTCCTAATAAGTTATGAATGCCCTGAACAGACGGATTAGTATGTAGGGGTTTATCAATAATATGATTATCAATTACATTACTTCCTTCATAAAGCACCACTTGAGAGGTAACTGGGATGGTAGTAGAATAATAAGGAACAGCATCAAATGTCAAAACAAATTTTCTGTTTGGTGCATTCCCAATAGTTTGATACACTACTTGACCTCCAGTTGAAGGATTTAAATCTTCCCAAGAAAGCATAATACAATCTCTTGGTACATATCCTATTGAGTCTGGGATAGTCATAGCTGATAATGAAGTGTTCTGAACACTACTAAACCCTATCCATCCGTTGGAACCTACATAGAAGTCAGTATAATTATTACCATAAAATTGAAAAGTAAATCCTATTGGAAAAGGACCCTGCATGTCATCATCAAAAAGAGAGACAGGTATTCCTGCAATTACCTCAGGAGCAAAAGTAATATTTGTAATTTGATAAGAATCAGTGCTAGATTGAACAGAGGTTGTTCCTATTACCTGTGATATATCACCATCACAAATAGTTTGATCGTTTCCAACATCAATTTGACCAACCCCAATCAAAGGCACACATAGTAATAGTAGTAATAGTTTTTTCATTTTGTTATTCGTTTTATTCAACAATTATCTTTCTCTCTACTGTTCCATCATCAAAAATATAAAAGAGAGGAACATTACTTTCCTCATTACTCTCACGACCTAAAACATCTGTAATTTTAGTGAGGGTTCCTGTAGTAGAGTTTATATCCTCCACAGAATTAAATATTATATTAACTAAAAGAGTTACTTCTTCTCCAACACATCCATTCACATCCGTTTCTAGTACCGAGAAAGTAAACATGCCGGAATTAGTCCACTTTACATCTATTGAATTAGTTCCTTGTCCTGATTCTATAGTGCCTCCAAACAAAGTCCAGTTATATGTAGATCCAGATGTTGGATTAACAGAATAAGTGACGGTTTGGAACTGAGTAGGATTGATAGGGCCAGAAATAACTGAAGTATTTACTATACTATATACTGTAAAAGGAGGATTCGACACTCCAGGACATCCATTTAAATCTGTTACATTAACAGAATAAGATCCTCCTAATGTATTTACTGATATTTGCGGGCTTGTTTCTCCTGTACTCCAAGAAAAAGTAGAATAATTCCCTGCATCTAATGTAACTTGTCCATTAGGTAAACAGAGAGAATCATTACCTATAGTATTAATAAAGAAATAAAATGGAGATTGTAATGTTGCATTATAAACTGTAATAGTATTAGAAGTTGCTATACATCCTGTAGGATACGTTACATCAACAGTGTAATTACCCGCAACAGTTGCTACTAAGGTTTGGCTGGTATTTGGCATCATTGCACCATTATTGTACCATTGATAAGAACCAAATCCTGAACCAGCATCTAAAGTAACAGACAAATTACCAGTACAAATAGCATATCCTGTGGTAGTTGCAGTAATTGTTGAAGGAGATATACTAACAGAGGTGGTGTTGGATGTTCCTGTACATCCATTTCCGTCTACAACAGATAAACTATAGTTACCCGTTGATGTAGTGATAATAGAAGAAGTAGTTGCCCCAGTACTCCAACTATATGAACTAAAACCTAAAGGACCATCCATTACAACAGTATCACCTTGACAAATAAATACAGAATCAGGAGTGGATAAAGTAATTGGAATCACACCAGCATAAATAGTAACAGGATCTGATTGACAGCTAAGTCCGTTAGATGTCATACAATCAACATAATAAGTTCCAGGAGTATTTACAGTTAATACAGAATTTGTAGAAGCTCCATTACTCCAGCTATAAGTAGAAAAACTACTTGGAGCTGTTAAAACAACAGAACCATTACACAATGAGAATCCTGTGGTCGAAATGTTAGTATTAAGAACTTCAACATACATAGTGTCAGAATATGTTTGTCCTGTACTATCAGTAATAACCCCTGCTATAAAAGTAGATTGAGTTGGGGAATAATAAAGTGTGTCTCCTACTCCAATCATCTGACCAGAATTTACGTCATACCAAGTAGCTCCTCCTCCAGAAAATGGCAAATTCAATCCAGTATTAGTAATAGCAGATGAAGTAGATAAAATTGTAAAATCAGAAGCGTCATCATTATCTTCATTGCCTATTCTTGAAAAACTTTGTAATGAAGTTCCAATATTAGTTTGATCAATTCCATCTCCATTCCAATGTCCTGCAAGTGAAATTGTGCCAACTGTTGTTACAATAGCTGAACTATCTATATCAGTACTTAGCCAATTTCCAACAAAAACATCCATAACATTATTATTATTATCAAGTAACATGATCCAAGTTGTAAAAGAAGGGTAAGCGCCTGGATTCCACATCATATTACTTCCCCAATAATTCGTAGTTGAATTATCAGTCCAGTATTGAGTAGCCCCAGGAACCATAGTTCCAGAAAGAATTTGTTCATTAGGATTTGCAATATTAATATTTGTATAATTATTGCTAATAATAACTCTCCATCCTGTCACATCTACAGGTAATGCCGAAACATTCTGAATTTCAAGAAGATCAGGAGCTCCAGGATCACATTCAGTTATTAAAATTGGAGATCCTGTCGAGTTTATAGATGTTCCTGGAGCGTAAGTTGCAATTAATTGAGCACTATCACCTTCACAAATTGACTGATTATTTCCAAGATAAATTTGTCCAGCCCCAATGAAAGGCACACATATTAATAGTAGTAATAGTTTTTTCATTTTATATTTTATTAATAAAAGATATGCATTTTTTCTTTATTCTTCCATTTTGCTTGGCTCTTATAGTCCACAAAATAAATTAATACGTCCGCCTGCGAAGCGTAATCTGTAAAGAATATTTTCTTGTCAGCTTGTGATGCGTAATCTACAAAGAACCAATTGCCATCATTCTTTCCTGCTTGTGAGGAATAATCTACTTTATATACACATAAATCTGATCTGCTTTCATAGTCTACTACAAATACTTTTACATCTGCTTGGCTGGCATATTCTACCGAAAAAACTTTCTGAGATTTGGAAGAAATAGCTGAGAATACTAAAATTAATAGAAATAAAAATTTCTTCATGATTTAAATGTTTTATTTTTCTTCAAATATAGTAAAAAATATTATTCTTATTTCTACATAAAAAATAAGTATATTTGGCGACTGAAAACAAAAAAATAATATGACAAAAGTTTCAGATAGATTAAACAGATTATCAGAATCTGCAACTCTAGCAATGGCTCGTATGAGTAGAGATCTAAAAGATCAAGGAAAAGATGTAATAGCGCTAAGCTTAGGAGAACCTGATTTTGATACTCCTGATTTTGTGAAGGAAGCCGCTAAAAAAGCAGTAGATGATAATTACTCACATTATACTCCAGTACCAGGAATTCTGGACTTACGCAAGTCGATTGCAAAGAAATTTAAAAGAGATAATGGACTAGACTTTACTGCAGAACAAATTGTAGTTTCTACAGGAGCAAAACAATCCATTGCCAATGTATGTTTGTCCTTACTGAATCCTGGAGATGAAGTGATTTTACCTGCTCCTTATTGGGTTAGTTATGCTGATATTGTTTGTCTGGCTGAGGGAATAACAGTAGAAGTTTCGTCTTCTGTAGAAGATGATTTTAAGGTTACTGCAGCAGAAATTGAAAATAAGATAACAGAGAAAACTAAACTATTAATGTTTTCTTCTCCTTGTAATCCTTCAGGTTCAGTTTATACAAAATCAGAGTTATTAGAGATTGCAAAAATGTTAGAAAAATATCCAAATATTTACATTATTGCAGATGAGATTTACGAACACATAAACTTTACAAATCAACATTTTAGTATTGGTACAATTCCTGAACTAAAAGACAGGGTAATTACAGTAAATGGAGTTTCAAAAGGGTTTGCCATGACTGGTTGGAGAGTTGGTTTTATTGGAGCTCCAATTTGGATTGCAAAAGCATGTAGTAAAATTCAAGGACAGGTAACTTCTGCTACTTGTGCTGTTGCACAAAAAGCAACAGAAACAGCTGTAAATGCAGATCCTAATGAAGTTAGTTTCATGAAAGATATTTTCCTTAAAAGAAGAAACCTAGTATTGGAAAAACTAAATGAGATTGAAGGAATAAAATGCAATGTTCCTCAGGGAGCTTTCTATCTCTTTCCAGATGTAAGTTATTATTTAGGAAAAACCGATGGAGAAAGCATCATAAATAGTTCTGATGACTTGTGTATGTATCTACTAAATTCTTGCTATGTTGCACTTGTAGCAGGAACTCCTTTTGGAAATCCTGAGTGTGTAAGAATTTCATATGCTGCATCTGAAGAAGATCTTTTAGAAGCAATAAGCAGAATAAAAAATCAATTATCAAAATTAAAATGACTGAACAAGAAATACGAAAAGTTTTCTCTTCATTTAACGATAAAAAAGTACTGTTAATTGGTGATGCAATGATTGATAAGTATATATGGGGGAAAGTTAATAGAATGTCTCCAGAAGCTCCTGTTCCTGTAGTTGAAATTAACAAAGAAGAAATCAGATTAGGAGGATCTGCAAATTGTGCTCTAAATATAAAATCATTAGGAGCTAGTCCTATTTTATGTACAGTTATCGGTGATGACATTAACGGAAGTAAATTTCTAAAACTAATGAAAGATTCTGATCTATTAACTGATGGGGTTTTTGTTGATGATAACAGAAAGACTACTGTTAAAACTCGTGTTATTTCCGAAGGAAAACATCAACTCAGAATGGATGATGAAGATATACACCCTATAAAAATAGAAGATCAATTTATTAATACAGTAGACTCCTTATTAAAAGACACCTCAGTTATTATTCTACAAGATTACAATAAAGGTGTTCTTACTAAAAAGATTATCAAAACTGTAATAAGTAAAGCAAAAAAAAGGGGAATTCCTACCATTGTAGATCCTAAGAAAGATAACTTTTTAGAATATCAAGAATGTGATATTTTTAAACCAAACCTAAAAGAAATAAAAGAAGGAATTAATATAGAATTTGACGAATCAAAAGATGAAGAACTTCAAAAGGCAACTTCATTATTAAAAGAAAAAATAAATGCAAAATCTATCCTTTTAACTCTTTCTGGAAAAGGAATATGTGTCAATTCAGAAAATGGTTTTATACATACTCCTGCTTATGGAGGAAGTGTTATAGATGTTTCAGGAGCAGGTGATACGGTTATTTCAGTAGCTTCTCTCCTACTATCTACTGGAGTAATTCCAGAAAATATTTCAAAAATCTCTTGCCTTTCTGGAGGAATTGTTTGTCAGAAAGTAGGTGTAGTTCCTATTGATAAAGAAGAATTACTATCAGAAACAATAAAAATATTCTAATCAGAACACATGCCTGAACTAATAAATAACAAAAAGGCAAATTTCGGTACCATGCCTGTTTTTGTAACAGCTATCTCTACAATTTTAGGAGCTGTTCTGTTTTTAAGGTTTGGTTATGCAATTGGTCATACTGGCTTAATTGGCATATTTGGCATCATCATATTGGGACATCTAATAACCATACCGACAGCTCTAGCTGTTGCTGAAATTGCTACAAATCAAAAAGTAGAAGGAGGTGGAGCTTATTATATTATTTCCCGATCTTTTGGATTAAATGTAGGAGCTGCAATTGGTATTACGCTATTTCTTTCACAGGCAATCAGTGTAGCTTTCTATGTAATTGCTTTTGCAGAATCATTAATCCCATTTATTGAAATAGAATCTATTGAATATTTTGCAACTCTATTATCTAATCTTGGAATAATAGAAAACCTAACAGAATTAACAAATGATAATAAAATAAATATAGTTAGAACCTCAATAGGACTCTTAAGTATGTCTATACTCACATTCTTTATTTTAAAAAAAGGAGCAAATGTTGGCATGAAAGCACTTTATTTTGTAGCAGCTATATTATTTATTTCATTAATATTTTTCTTCCTAGGAGAAACAAAATATAGTTTTGATCAAATTAATTTAGCTGACAAAGTTGACAACCCAAAAGATTTTTGGGTAGTTTTTGCAATAATATTTCCTGCGTTCACGGGGCTCGCTGCCGGACTAGGGTTATCTGGAGATTTAAAAAACCCAGAGAAATCAATACCAAGAGGGACTATTTTAGCAACATTAGTAGGGCTAATTGTGTATTTTGCTGTATCTATAAAACTAAGAATGTCTGCAGACGTTAATGTCTTAGGTGACCTTGCTAATCAGTTTATAATGAGTGATGTTGCAATATGGGGTCCTATTATACCTATAGGACTTGCCTGCGCCGCAATTTCTTCAGCTCTTGGATCTGTAATTATTGCTCCAAGAACTCTACAAGCACTTGGAAATGATTCTGTTTTTCCATTTCAAAGACTAAATAAATGGTTCAAAAAAGAAAGAACAAGAGATAATGAGCCAATAAATGGAGCTATAATTACTTCTGTTATTGCATTCTTTTTCATATTTATGGGTGACATTAATTCTGTTGCTAAAATTATTACAATGTTTTTTATTGTAACTTATGGTGCAATATGTTTAATCTCATTCTTAGAACATTTTTCAGCTGACCCATCTTATCGTCCTACTTTTAAATCTAGGTGGTATTTTTCTCTATTAGGAGCAATTTTATCTTTCTATTTGATGTTTAAAGTAGATACTTTTTATGCTTTAATCTCAATTGGAACAATGTCTATTATATATTATTATATTAGTAAAAATAATAAAGAAAAGGGAGGTCTAGAAAAACTATTCAAGGGAGTTATCTTTCAAGCAAGTAGAAGATTACAAATATATCTACAAAAGAAAGATGAAGAGTCAGAAACAGAAAACTGGAGACCTTTCGTTATTTGTGTGACTGAAGATTCTTTTAAATCACAAGATTCTTTTGATTTAGTAAGATGGATTTCTCATAAATACGGTTTTGGAACCTTTATGCACTACATCAATGGTCAACTATCAAAAAATACATTTCAAAAATCAAAAGAGGTGCAGAATAAGTTGTTAAGTATCTCAAAGAAGAAAAACAGTAGGGTGTATATTGATACAATTATTAGCCCATCATACATTTCTGCTCTTGCGCAAGTTATTCAGCTTTCTGGAATTTCAGGAAAAGGGAATAATCTCATATTGTTTGAGTATGAATCTACTCAGACGGAAGAACTATATAAAGTAATTGATAATTTCCATCTATTAGCAGCTACTGAATTTGATGTGTGTATTTTAAGAAAATCATTCAGAAGTTTTGGAAGTAAGAAATCAATTCATATTTGGATTTCTCCTCAAGATTTCGAGAATTCTAACCTTATGATATTACTAGGATATATTTTACTTGGTCATCCTGAATGGAATAAAGCAGAAATAAATATTTTTAGTGTTTATGAAGAAGGAAATTTTAATCAAGAAAATAAAAAATTATCAACTTTAATCAATGAAGGAAGACTTCCAATTTCTTCAACAAATATTCAATTAATTCCAAATGACAAAAATAGTAGAATCAGAAAAATTATCAATAATAAATCTTCTAATGCAGACCTTACAATTATTGGTTATAAAGCTGAATTACTAGAAAAACAAAAAGAGAAATTATTTAAAGGATATGATAAACTTGGGAATGTAATGTTTGTAAATAGTGCTTCTGAAAAAGAGATTATAAATACTGAAGATTGAGTAAAATAACTCCATATAATACAACTGATTCAAAAAAGAAACAAGTTGAGAAAATGTTTGATAGCATTGCAAAAAGATACGATCTTCTAAATCATTCTTTATCTTTTGGCATGGACTATTATTGGAGAAGAAAAGCGATAAAATATCTAACAAACAATCCTAAAACAATATTAGATGTAGCTACAGGAACTGCTGATTTTGCTATCTGTGCAGCAAAACTAAAAGATGTGAAAATTACAGGAATTGACATATCTGAAGGAATGGTAAATATTGGAAAAGAAAAAATAAAAAGAAAAAGACTAGAGGGTGTAATAGAATTGCAAATTGCAGATTCCGAAAACCTTCCTTTCACCGAGAATAGTTTTGATGCTATCACCGCTGGATTTGGTGTTCGTAATTTTGAAAATTTAGAAAAAGGGCTTTCAGAAATGTACAGAGTACTAAGTAAAAATGGAATAGCAGCTATTTTAGAGCCATCAAAACCAAAATCTTTTCCGTTAAAACAAATTTATACTATCTATTTTAATCATGTACTACCATTATTCGGAAAATTAATTTCAAAAGATAATTCTGCTTACACCTACTTACCTAATTCGGTAGAAGCGTTCCCTAGAAGAAAAGATTTTATAAAACATCTGCAAGATGTAGGCTTTAAATCATGTAATCATATTCCATTAACTTTCGGAATTGTAGATCTATATTTAGCAATAAAAGAATAAGAAAATCGTTTTCCGACCCAAATGAGAAAGTTATTATTATATTTCATACTGTTCTTTATCTTTCCTAATGAGATAAAGGCACAGTTAAGGCCAAAACCACAAAACCTAGTCAGGTACGATAATAAGAAAATGCATTTTGGTTTTACTCTTGGTCTCAATTCTTTAGATTTTAATATAAAACATAATGGTGAAGTGATGTATCAGGATAGTTTATATGTTTTGCAATCAAATAGTCAGAAAGGATTTAATTTAGGTATTGTATCTAATTTCAGAATGGGAAAATATACTGACTTTCGTTTTGTTCCAGCTATTGTTTTTGGAGAAAGACGTTTATTATATTCTTTTGCTGATACAAACAATGTTATTTCTACCGAAACGAAAGCAATCGAATTTACTTTACTCGATTTTCCTTTTTATGTAAAATATAAATCTGAAAGATATAATAATTTTAGATCCTATGTTTTATTTGGAATAAAATACAGCTTAGATATTGCCTCTAAAAAAAATATAGTTAATGAAGATTTTATTGTTCTTAAACTTCAACCTCATGATTTAACTGGAGAAATTGGTTTTGGAATGGATTTTTATCTAGAATATTTTAAGTTTTCTCCGCAAATTAAAGTTTCTGCTGGTATCTTAAATTTACTTACGAAAGATGAAAGTGTTTATACAACTTCAATCCAGAATCTGTACACAAACGGATGGATGTTATCTTTTACTTTCGAATAACATAATTTCTCATATAAACTCTAAATCATTAATATTTTAGTTTATTTTTTACACTATATGAAAATAGTCTAATTTTACTAATTACACTAATTATCTAAAATAAAGGGTGATAAAACACATCTTATTAATATATATTTCGTAGATTTGTAAGTAAAACCTTGTAAAAAAGTTATTTATATGGATGAATTTTTAGTAATTTCATTAGTATTATTTTCCTACATTATAATTCTTCTTTTATTAAGAAGAATGAATGTTTGGAGGAAAAAAGAATGTAATAATTGCAACAATTGTTGTCCAGATTGCCAAGAACCTTTAGAAAGAATAAAAAGAGGAAAAATAGATTATCTTATAAATTATCTTACTTTTCAAATATTTGATTTTAAAAGATATCAATGTGTGAATTGCGCATGGAAAGGAAGAAGGTGGGAACGTACTTTCTCTGGAAAATTTTAGTTACAAAACTTATTCAAAATAATTGCAGCGGAAGATGCTACATTTAACGATTCTGCCTCGCCTATCTTATTTATTGTTATTCTCTCAGAAATAATATCTTTTATTTCTTTAGAAATACCATTAGATTCATTTCCAAAAACAATTAAAGAATTCTTATTTACTTTTATTTGATTTATATCATCTCCATCCATTACAGCTCCATAAACTTCTACATTAATAGCAACTTCTTGTATCATTCTTCTTATATTAGTATAAATTACATCAACTCTAGTAATTGACCCCATTGTAGACTGAACAACTTTAGGATTATACACATCAACTGTTTCTTCAGAACAATAAATATTCTTCACTCCAAACCAATCACAAATTCTAATAATTGTACCTAGATTTCCAGGGTCTTTTACATCATCTAAAACAATGTTTATTCCAGAAAAGTCAAAATCACTTTTCTCAAGAGGAATATGTACAACTGCTAATACATCAGAAGCAGTTTTTAATGAAGATATCCTTTGTAACTCATTTTTATTCACTTGATTAATTGAGATGTCATCTCTAATTTTATATTTTTCTATCCAATTTTTTGTTGCATATATTTGTTGAATTTTATAGTTAGAATTTAGAATTTCATTTACATTTTTTGAAGATTCCACTACAAAACACTTGGATTCTAATCTGAACTTTTTTTTCTGTAAAGATTTGACAAATTTTATCTGATTTTTACTTATCACTTAGCTTTTTATTATTTATTTAAAAATTATCTGAAATTTAACGCCAAAATACTAACAATGTTTCTAATTTTGTTATTGTAAATTAATTATTAAAATAAAAAAATGTCAAAATTTAAAAGAGGTGTTATTTCAGGAGAAGAATTAAGAAAAGTTTTTAATGATGCAAAAGAGAATAATTATGCGTTGCCAGCTGTAAACGTTACAAATACATCAACTGTAAACTCTGTATTAGAAACTGCCGCAAAACTAAACTCACCTGTAATTGTTCAGTTTTCTAGTGGTGGCTGTCAGTTTTTTTCTGGAAAAGGACTATCAAATGAAGATCATCAATCTGCAATTGCTGGTGGGATTTCTGGAGCAATGCACGTACATCAAATGGCAGAAATGTATGGTGTAACTGCTATTTTACATACGGATCATTGTGCAAGAAAAATATTACCTTGGATTGATGGACTTTTAGATGCAGGAGAAGAATTCTATCAAATGCATGGAAAACCACTTTATAGTTCTCATATGATTGACTTATCAGACGAACCAATTGAAAAAAATATTGAAACATGCAAGAAATATTTAGAAAGAATGGATAAGATAGATATGACATTAGAAATTGAACTTGGTGTTACAGGAGGTGAAGAAGATGGAGTAGATAATACAGATATTGATAGTAGTAAATTATACACGCAGCCTGAAGAAGTAGCGTATGCCTATGAAGAATTAATAAAAATTAGCAATAATTTTACTGTTGCTGCAGCTTTCGGAAATGTACATGGTGTATATAGACCTGGAAATGTAAAACTTACTCCTATTATATTGCATAATTCACAACAATATATTCAAGATAAATATCAAACTAATGATAAACCAATTAATTTTGTGTTTCATGGAGGATCTGGATCTAGTCCTGAAGATATCAAGGAGGCTATATCATATGGAGCAATTAAAATGAATATTGATACAGATCTGCAATGGGGATTTACAACTGGAGTGAGAGATTATTTTGCAAACTATACTGATTATGTTCAAAAACAAATAGGTAATCCTGAAGGAGATGACGTTCCAAATAAAAAATATTACGACCCAAGGAAATGGATGAGAGAAGGAGAGCTTACATTCATTGAAAGATTAACTAAATCTTTTGAAGACTTAAACAATATAAACAGAAATATCTAAGATATGGGGTGGTTTAAAAGAATAAAAAAGGGAGTTACTACTGAAACCAATCAGAAAAAAGAAATCCCAGAAGGATTATGGTATAAATGTCCAAAATGTAAAACTATTATCACATCAGAGGACCACCATAGTCAATTGTATGTTTGCGATAATTGTAATCACCACCACAGAATAAATGCAAAAGAATATTTTGAAATCTTATTTGATAAAAATAAATTTACAGAATTAAATAAAAATATGACTTCAAAAGATCCTTTAAAATTTGAAGACCGAAAAAAATATACTGAAAGATTAAAAGAAATACAAGAAAAGACAGGATTAAATGATGCTGTTACCACCGCATATGGTAAAATAAATAAACAAGATGCGGTGATTGCATGTTTTAACTTTAATTTTATTGGAGGGTCAATGGGGTCCGTAGTAGGAGAAAAAATAGCTAGATCAATTGATTATGCCAAAGAAACTAAAACTCCATTAATTATTATTTCAAAATCAGGTGGAGCTAGAATGATGGAAGCTTCATTTTCTTTAATGCAACTTGCTAAAACATCAGCAAAACTTGCACAATTATCAGAAGAAAGGGTTCCTTATTTTTCCGTTTTAACTGACCCAACTACAGGAGGAATTACAGCTTCTTTTGCTATGCTTGGAGACTTAAATATTGGTGAACCAAATGCTTTAATAGGATTTGCAGGTCCAAGAGTTGTAAAGGAAACCATTGGAAAAGATTTACCAGAAGGTTTTCAGACTGCAGAATTTGTTAAAGAACATGGTTTTTTAGACATGATTGTTTCAAGAAATAAAATGAAAGAAAAGGTATCACAATTAATAAGAATGTACGCTTCATAATTTTATTTATTTAAAACACCATTGTTCTGAAAACAATTCCTACATTTGCAGACCGAAAAATAAAAGATTAA
>JABHQB010000109.1 GCA_018695965.1 Flavobacteriales bacterium
ACATCAAGTTCTGTTTGGAACTGGTTATTTTCGAAAGAATCTGTCATTATCACAAATATGGATGGCTTAGAGTGGAAAAGAAGTAAATATTCAAAATTAGTTCAGAGATTCCTGCTTTATGCGGAAAGATTAGCGGTGAAATATAGCGATTATCTTATTTCAGATTCAGTTGGAATTCAAAAGTATTTAAAGAAAAAATATTCAGTAGATTCAAAGTATATTCCATATGGAGCAAATCTTATTTCAGATATGGATAATAGTATCCTGAAAGAGAATAATCTTATTAATAATAGTTATAATATGTTAATTGCTAGGATAGAACCAGAGAATAGTATTGAAACTATATTACAATCAGTTTTAGAATCTGATACAAAAAGAAAATTTTTGGTGATTGGGAATACTCAGAATAAATATGGACAATACATAAAACAGAAATTTAATGATGATAGAATAATATATTTAGGATATGTTTCTGGCATTAAGAAATTAGATACTCTTAGAAAGAATTCAAATCTTTATTTTCATGGGCATACTGTTGGAGGAACAAATCCATCCTTATTAGAGGCAATGAGTTCTCATGCATTAATTTGTGCTCATGATAATGAATTTAATAAAGCCATTCTGGGAAATGATGCTTTTTACTTTAGCTGTAAGAAGTGTATTATTCCTTTATTAAATCAGTCAGAAATAATTGAAAGAAATAATTTTATATCTAATAATGTTGAGAAAATAAGACAAAATTACTCCTGGGAGAAAGTAATTTCTGATTATGAGAGTTATTTAATTTCTTCTTTAAAAGAATAATTCTAAGTATATTTGCTGAAAACCTTGAAAAATGAGAAATACAGATAGAAAAATGTGGTTTTTCCTTGGTTCAGGAGATATTATCTTAATTAATTTCGCATTTGTTTTAGCTTATTTCCTGAAATTTGATACAATTGAATTAAAAGATAACTATATTTTCTTGTTATTAGTTTTTAATTTTTCATGGATATTAGTTTCATCAATGTTTTCTCTTTATACTTTTTCTAGAGTAGACCATTTAGAACATATTGTATCTAATACTATAAAAGCAGGAGTTACACATGCATTAATAATTACAGCATTATTATTTAGTATAAAAGCTTCCGAACAGTTTAGCAGGCAGTTAATATTATATACCTATATAATAGATTTTATTGTAGTAATTCTATGGAGGTTTATTGCATTGGCTTTTATTAAAAGATATAGAGTTTCTGGTTATAATTATCGGAGAGTTGTTTTGGTTGGCACTGGAATTGTATCGCATCAGATGTATAAATTTTTTCAGTCATCACAATCTCATGGATTTAAGTTACTATCAGTTTTTTATTATCAGGAAGCTAAGAAACATTATGATTTTTCTAGTGTAGATTCTAAAGATATATCTGAGTTAGAAGAATTCTGTATTGATAATAAAATAGATGAAATTTATTATGCTATGGGAATGAATGAAGATAATATGATTCATAATTTACTTTCTTTCTCAGATAAAAACATGATAAGATTAAGAATTTTGCCAGATTTCAGTTCTTTTCTCTTTAGAAAAATTCATGTTAATTTCTATGGTTCATTACCAGTAATTACACTTAGAGATGAGCCTTTGCAGGATGAAATGAACAGAATGTATAAACGAATCTTTGATATTCTTTTTTCACTATCTGTTATCCTTTTTGTTTTTCCAATAGTATTTCCAATAATCGCTCTTATTATCAAATTAACATCAAAAGGTCCTGTGTTTTTTAAACAGATGAGATCAGGAGTTAATAATAAAGACTTTATTTGTTATAAATTTCGTTCAATGGCTTTAAATAAAGATGCTGATGAACTTCAAGCTACAAGAAATGATATGAGGATTACTATGATTGGAAAGTTCATTAGAAAAACAAATATTGATGAATTTCCTCAATTTTTTAATGTGTTATTTGGTGATATGTCAATTGTTGGACCAAGGCCTCATATGATAAAACATACAGATGAATATTCAAAATTGATTGAAGATTATATGGTACGTCAGTTAGTAAAGCCTGGTATCACTGGAGCTGCTCAAGTTTATGGATTTAGAGGTGAGACAAAAACCACTGAAGACATGAAAGATAGAGTAGAGTATGATATTTGGTATTTAGAGAATTGGTCTCTTTTACTTGATGTAAAATTGATCTCTTTAACAGTATGGAATATGATAAAAGGGCAAAAAGAAGCTTTTTAAAGATCTATCTTATCTCCATCTTTATAAGCAACAATATAAGCATCTAGATAACCTTTCTTCTTCATTTCTTTTTGATATTCTATTGCTTCATCAAGAGTGAAATACATCCCAGAAAGATAAGCAGTAATTCTTTCGTTTATTGGTACAGTAATTAAATAGGGTTCATCAAACATGTCTGCCGGAGCTTCATATTCTCCATATTTTCCCAAATGAATTCTAAATACATATTCGTTTTCAAGACCCATTTTTATTTGCTCTTCTCTATCAAAAGAACGAATTAATTCATCTCTTCTTTTTTCGAATAATTTCTGATATTTCTCAGCTTTATTCTCATCACCTAGTTCTTTGTAAATATAGGATAAGTTTTGGTAAGGATTTAAGTAAAGTTTATCGTGCCTTATTGTCAGTTTAAATAATTTGATTGCATCTTTTAGAAACTTAGATTGTTTTGCTTTTGCAATCCATTTGTCAGATCCAGGATTTAATCTGATTAACATTTTTGTGGAATAGTCATAATTTGCAACAGCCATATTATATGTCCAATCTCTTGATTTTTCAAGATCTTCTGAATCAAACAATTTATTTGTAATATTTCTAAGATTCCGTTTAACTTGACCTAATTTATTTTTCTCTCCATTACATAAATAAGCTATAGTAAGTTGACCTCTAGAGAAATTAAGTCCGTGATCTTTTATTTTAGCTCTCTTTAATGTCTTTTCCGCAAGTTTTAATTCTTCAATCGCATTATCGTAATTCTTTCTTGCAAGGGCATTCACTCCATTATTATATGCACCAACTCCTTCTTGTACAAGTTTCATTGATCTATCTTTAATTTGTGAAACTTTATTAAACTGAAGATTATCATCATCTTTTACAATTTTAAGTGTTGTAATATCCGGCCTTACACCTTCAAAAATAAATTCTTGTAGATCTGATTTATCATCCTTATCTACTTTACCTTTTCTCTTGTTTCTCTGTTCTTTTCTTATTAGTCTTGATTCAGCAATTTCCATTTTATCCCTTACTTTATCTGCATTTGACTTATTCCCATTATTTCTGTGAATAGCTTCTAAAGTAATGTAGGACTGAAAATAGTTTTCATCTAGTCGAATAGCTAAGGTTAAGTTAGAAACAGCTGCGTCATATTCTTTTATCATGTTATTAGATATTGCAAGATTATACAACCATTCTTTTTCTTTTTCTATTTTAGAGGTAACCAGACTGATATATCTGCTTGCAACTGCAAAATCTTTTTCTTTACCTGAACTAGCACAACAAAGAGCTTGATTAATATTTATGTAGTTGTAATCGTCTTGAGTTATTTTTGCTCTTTTATAACTCTTTCTAGCAAGTGAGAATCTTTCAATTGCTCCAGAGTAATTGTTATTTTTCATCATCTCTATTCCTTCACTGTATAGAGAGTTTCCTTCATTAAGTTTTTTTACTGAATTTTTTGACATGTCTTTTGTAGGGACTAATTTCTCAACTCCAGAAATTACTTCCCATGTAAAAGGTTTCATATTATCTGAACGATTTAAACTATCGATTGTAACTTTTGCATTTAGTGAATTTAATGATGTTAATACAGATATTACTAGAATTAGACTGAATTTTGATATTTTCTTAAACATATTTTTAAGTTTCTAATTTATATTTGCCAAATTAAGTATTTATTTTTAATTTATTGCAAAATGATTTTGTGGTTAATAATAGTTTGATTGTTAATAAGTTGAATTAGATAAATTCCTTTTGAAAAATTAGACATATTTATTTTTTCAAAGTTATCGTTAAAAAGTTTATAATCAATAGTTTCAACAACTTCTCCGAAAACATTTAATATATTAATGTCTGAATCTATTTTTACTTTTGATTCAATAGTAATCCATGAATCTGTGGGGTTTGGATAGACATTTAGATGAGAACTTATATCTTCAACAGCGTCAATAATAATATTAAATTCTTTTACCTCTGATTCCCCATTACATCCGTTATTATCCATAACTTTAACAGAATAGTATCCACTAGTAGTAGGAGTGTAGTTTTGTGACGTTGCTCCTAGAATATTATTTCCATTTTCATCTATCCATTGATAAGAAAGGAAACCTGGAGTAGCTTCTAATGTAGTTCCGTTTATAGTAATCATAACAATCACAGGGTTGTTTAGTTCCGTAATAATTACAGAATTTGTAGCTAAACAATTGTTATCATCAGTTACTATAATATTTACTAGTCCTGCAGCGAGTCCAGTTATATTTTGTGTTGTCTCTCCATTACTCCATAAGTATGTGTATGGGCTAGTCCCTCCAGAAACAGAATCTACCCATGCAGATCCATTACTATCTCCATAACAGATTATATCTGTTGAATTTAATATTACAGACAAACTGTCTGGTTCAGTAATTCTTAGCATAATAGAATCAGTACAACCATTTGCATCCATAATTATATATCGTGATATGCCAGCAGTTAAATTTGAGAATATATTACTACTTTGAAATGATTGTCCATTATTATCATCATAAGAATATGGTGAAACTCCTCCTCCTCCTGTATCCACATTAATTTCAATTGATCCATCTGTTAATCCATAACAACTAATATCAGTGATTTTGGCTGAGATATTCATAGAATCATTTTGAATAATCAGAACAGAATCAGAAATAGAACATAAATTAAAGTCAGTCACATTAATATAATGAACTCCTGCAGACAAGTTAGCGCTAGTAGATGAAGAATTATTATCCCAAAGATAAGTATATGGTAAAATTCCTCCATAAGTAAAGGCAGACGCTTGAGCTGTACCTCCATAACAAAGAGCAGTATCTGCACTTGTAATGATTTGCAATTGCGTTGGTTGATCAACAACAATCGTAGTATTAACTGAACTTGTAGTATCTGAGAGAGTCAATTCATAAGTTCCTGCACATAAACTATCTAAATCTTGATCTGTAGAACTAAATCCATTTGGACCTGTCCAATCATAAAAGTACACTGAATCTCCACCATTTGCTGTAATATTAATTTGTCCATTACACTCTCCAAAACAAAGTACATTGACTATCGCATCAATAGAAAGATTAAGTGATGGAGGTTGATCTACGAAAATTGGACTAGAAGAATTAGAACAATTTAGTGAATCAGTAACAATAATAATGTAATAACCATAATATAGTGATGAAATATCATCAGTGTTCGAGGAATATGCATTAGGACCACTCCAATTATAGGTGTAGTTGCCAACCCCACCATTTGATGAAGTATAGATTTCCCCGTCATTTCCATTATAAACACTAACATCTATAATAGAGTCGGTAATAATTGTAATCTCAGATGGTTCCGTAATAGTAACGGACCCTGAATCTATACATAGGTTAGAGTCGGTTACTATATAAGTATATGTCCCTGAGGAAAGAGTCATAGGGTTGTTTCCTCCCCAGTTTTCAATTAATGTTCCAGTACCACCACTTAATGTAAGTATAGCTGTTCCATTATCCCCTCCATTACAACTTACGTTTGTAGCAGATAATGTAGCAATTATTAGGGTAGGTTCTGTAATAGTAACAGATCCTGAATTTACACATTGATTAGCATCAGTGATTGTATAATCATAATCAGAAGCACTTAAAATATAGATATCCTCTGCAACATTAAAATACCCATTTGCACCTGTCCATGTTGTAGTGTAATTCCCAGTTCCTCCAACAATACTTAAATCTATAAAACCATCATTTTCTCCATTGCATGAAATATTATATCCATTATAATCTGAAATAGTAGCAGTTGCCGAGATGATAGATGGTTCTGTTATAGTAATTGTATCAAAATGAAAACAACCATTTATATCCATTACAGAATAAGGATAAACTCCTGCAGGCACCCCAACTGGAGTAACAAACGTATTTAATCCATTAGGTAGTGGGTAAATGTAAGTTGTCCAACTTAATAAATAATCTGTTACACCTCCACTAAATATCACTGTGGCTGAACCGGTACTATCTCCATTACAAAGAACATTTGTAGTTGAGTAAACTGAGGAAAGTTCAGATGGTTCATTTAAAGTAATGCTATCAACTAAAGAGCATCCAATAGAATCAGTTATGGTAACAGAATACGGACCAGATGATAAGTTTGAAATGTTTTGAATAGTATCTCCATTAGACCAAGAGTAAGTTATATTTCCATTACCTCCAGTAGCACTTGCAATAACACTACCAGTACTGTTTCCAAAACAATCAATGTTATATCCATTATTTGAAGGAGCACTTAAAGATAATGACAAATTGTTTGAGGGCTGATTTACTGTAGTACTATTAGTGTCATTACATCCGTTTGAATCTGTAATTACTACAGAATAATTTCCAGATGGAAGATTGGCAATATCCTCAGTTGTATCATTATTATTCCAAAGATAAGTATAGGGTAAGGTTCCTCCAATAACTGTTAAATCAACACTACCATTTGTAATTAAACAAGATGTTAAATGATGAGGTGATATTATTGAACTTAATGCTGTAGTAGGTTCTGTTATCGTGATAGTTTCTGTTGTTGTACATCCATTTGTATCTGTAACTAACACAATATATGATCCAGCAGATAAACCACTTAGGTCTTCAGTATTATATGGTCCACCAGGTCCTGTCCATGCAAAGGTATATGGTGAGGTTCCTCCGTTCACTGTTAGGTTTATAGCTCCAGTATTGTCATTAAAGCAGAGTAAGTTTGTTCCACTAATAGAAGAAGTTAGTATAGTAGGTTCTGTGATAGTAACAGATCCTGAATCTACACATAGACTAGTATCCGTAACAGTATAAATATATGTTCCAGCGGCTAGATTTAGAGGGTTATTTCCTCCCCAGTTTTCAGTTAATATTCCAGATCCACCATTTAATGTAAGTATAGCTGTTCCATCATTTCCACCATTACAACTTACGTTTGTAGTAGATGAAGAAACAGTTATAGCAGCAGGTTCTGTAATAATTATTGTATCAGTGATAGTTGAACAATTATTTGAATCGCTTACTGTACACCAATAGGATCCTGAATTAAGACCTGAAGTAATATTTGTTGTGTCTCCATTATTCCAAAGATATGTTATAGAAATAGTAGATGCATTAATTACTAATGAATAATCTTCCGTGGCACCAAACCAAACAGTACTATCACATGCACCAAAAGCCATTGTTGATGGATTATTATATGATTGATTTTGAGCTACTACTCTCATTCTTGTATTACCACTTATTGCTGTAGAAGGCACTGTAAACGAAAAATTATTAGTTGAAGGACTGAGATTAGAACCAATAACATGGACTTCTTCATCAATATCATCAAAATCACCATCTATATTCCAGTCAATAAAGATTTTTGCAGCATCATCCCAATTGAAATTTTGCGTGCACCAACCTAAATCAACACGCATGTTGTAGCTTTGTCCAATAGTAAGATCTGTGCTAATTGATGTATAATCTTCATATGTGTCACAAGCTCCTGAGGTATTATTGCTAATTGAATCAGAATCTCCTATTAACTGAACAAAGTCTATTGTTGAATACGAATTGTTTGTTGGTCCTGAGCTACAGTAACTACCTGTAAATATATTTCCACCTCCACCTCCTCCACTTGAATTTACTGTTACTTCAGCACTACCATCTGATAATCCATTACAACTAATATTTTCTCCACTAACTGTAATGTTATTGGAGAAAGCAGCACAAGGATCTATATAGCTTAAAGAAACAGTATCTTGAGGACTTAAAGATCCAATTTTATTTCCTAAGTTATCAACCTCAAACGTTTCCCAATACGCTGTATAGGTTCCATATTGTGCTGTGCCTGGTGGGTTGCTAAACTTTACTTTGATTAATAATGTATAGTTACCTGAATGCGGCAAAAGGTAGCCAGTAGAATCTCCTGGAACCTGACTCCAAAATCCTTCTGCATTTCCATTTGAATTAATAGTGTAAGGAATATTTATTCCACCAGGCTGTCCTGGAATATTCCATTTTATTGTAATATCTCCTTGCTGAATGTTTCCAGCAGAACAAGTTACTTCAAATTCTGGTCTAGCTCTAACTTCACATCCTGTATTAATCATTTGTAAGGTATCATATGACCATTGATTATAAGCGGTCACAGGATTTGGCAAGAAAACGCTTATGTTTTGCTGAATAGAAGTTGCTCCATCAATTCCAATTGTACCAGTTAAGGTATCTGTACATCCTACATTGTCTACATATATTACAGTGTATGTTCCAGCTAGTACTCCACTTAAGTTTTGAGTTGTAGCTCCATTATCCCATGAGAAGGTATATGGACTTGTACCACCAGTTACAGTTAAAATTGCACCACCATCCATTAATCCACTACAGCTTGCATTTGTAGTAGAAATTGATGAGGTGATATTACAATTAGTTTGAGAAAATGTAAGTAATACACTAGAAAGTAATATAATTGTACATAGATTTCTTTTCATATTTTTTCTTGATATTGTTATTCGCAACCAGCAAATATACATTTTTTTAAATTCATATATTGATTATGGTACGGAAATTACTATTATATATATATAATTTGTTGGGTGATATTATTTTAGATATAAACTCTGATAAGTTATCTGATAAAACAGAATTTGATTTAACTAACAAACCAATAAGGAGTCTATACTATTGAGTTTGTAGCTGATGGAGTTTCTTATTACAAAAAACTTATTTTACAATAGCAGGAAATAATTCCACAATTACTGAAACCTGATATTGTTTAGTTCGTTTAAGAAGCAGGTTTTTGATTTAAACATCTGTAGTTATCAATAGAAAAATGTTAATAACATCAACTTTTTTATGTTTTGATGATTTTATGTGATATTTTTTACTTAAATTTGTGGTCTATTTTAATTTTTACGACTAAATTATAGAACTTTATATGGTGAAATTATACAATTATCAGCTATGTCATACTGCAATGAATGCGTCTCAAGCGTGTTCTAGTACATCATATTATATCAGCGGTAAACCAACCTTTACATTCAAATGTAAAGGTTTTTTTATATAAATTAATTAACTTTTTACTAACTAAAACATGTATTATGAAAACAATTTACAAAAAAAATCCTAAGAGAATCTTGGGTTATCTTATGGCATTTGCCATGGTATTTTTTACTTTCAATTCAAGTGCACAATGTGATCATTCATTTAATATGTATGATTCATATGGTGACGGTTGGAATGGCTCATATGTTGACATAACAGTTAACGGTGTAGTTGTTGCAGACAGTCTTACAGGAGCAAACATGGGAGGCTTTGGTAACTCAGGTCCTTGTGGAAATGAACTTTTTTCTGCTTCATCAGGAGATGTTATCGACCTTACAAACTGGACAACAGGATCATACACTAGTGAAGTCTCTTGGGATATCACAGATGGAGATGGTACAGTTATCGCTTCTGGTGTGCATGGAGCTACTGGTATTGCCGCTACAGGTTACTGTCCTCCTCCTCCAACGTGTGATAATTCATTCAATATGTATGATTCATACGGTGATGGTTGGAATGGCTCATATGTTGACATAACAGTTAACGGTGTAGTTGTTGCAGACAGTCTTACAGGAGCAAACATGGGAGGCTTTGGTAACTCAGGTCCTTGTGGAAATG
>JABHQB010000110.1 GCA_018695965.1 Flavobacteriales bacterium
AAAATAATGTCATTATAGGAGGAATAAATATAGATCTAGATCAGGATAAAACTTATTTAGATATAAATTGGGAAGATACATCTAATTCTTTTTTGGTAGTGCACCGATTGGCAGTAAAAGAAGAATTCTGGAAGAAAAAGATTGGTAAAAAATTAATGATTTTTGCTGAAAATATGGTAATAGAAAAAGGATTAAAATCTATTCGATTGGATACTTATAGTGGTAACCCAAAAGCTATGGAGTTTTATAGAAGATTAGGTTATAGAGAATTAGGGTCCATCAATTTGAAACCCAACAAAAATGAGTATTATTGTTTTGAAAAAATTATCAAATGAAAAATATACTATTAATAAGTGTTGTATTTCTTTTTTCCTGTAATTCTCAAAAGGAAGAAGCTCCAATAGCTGAAAAAAATTCTGTAGAGGAAGTAATTCCACAAACTCCATATGTTATGGTTTTGGGAGTAGCTCAAGATGCGGGCTATCCTCAGATGAATTGCAAGAAAGAATGTTGTGCAGCAGCTTGGAATAATCCAAATTTGCAAAAAACTACTTCTTGCCTGGCAATAGTTGACCCTACTACAAATGAGCAATGGATTATAGATGCTACTCCAAATATTAAAAAGCAATTGCAATTATTAAAAAGTAAAACGGGAACAGAAAAGATAGATGGAGTACTTCTCACCCATGCTCATATGGGCCATTATACAGGATTGATGCATTTCGGTAGAGAAGTAATGGGAACAAATGGAATTCCTGCTTTTGCCATGCCAAAAATGACAACTTTCTTGCAAGAGAATGGGCCTTGGAGTCAATTGGTGAAATTAGAAAATATTAGTCTGAGAAAACTAAAATCGGACTCAACTTTTCAGTTGAATAAGAATATCAAAGTAACTCCTTTTTTAGTTCCTCATAGAGATGAATTTTCGGAAACAGTTGGTTATGAAGTTATAATAAATAACAAAATCTTAATTTTTATTCCGGATATTGACAAATGGGAAAGGTGGGAAACAAGTATTACAGAACTTATTAAAAAAGTAGATTTCGCCTTTTTGGATGGAACTTTCTATAAAAATGGAGAGTTAAACAGAGATATGAGTGAAATACCTCATCCTTTTGTAGAAGAAAGTATGGAATTATTTTCTTTTCTTTCAGATTCTGATAAACAAAAAGTACACTTTATCCATTTTAATCATACCAATCCTTTATTAATTGAAGGAAGTACTGCCCAAAAAGAAGTTTTTGAAAAAGGATTTAATCTGGCAAAAGAAGGGCAGAGGATAAGATTCTAGTATTTACAAAAAAGGTAGAGTCGAGAACTGAAGTAGGAGATTGAGAAAGTACTAATATTTTTTGTAACTTTACAAAAAAATGAAAAAAATTTTTAAAACAATCTTAAGAACAATTTTAATGTTAGTTATTTTCTTAGTCCTATTTGGTTTATTTCATGATATGTTTCTTGGAATGATGTATAAAAATGGCAGCAAGGTGGCGATGATGGTTTTTGCCCTTGTATCTTCATTAAGTATTACACTAATAATTCGTTTTATTTTTAAAAGTTTCATTTGGGACAGAAAAACTAATAAGATAGATCAATAAAGTGGTGACTGGCGGGAAATTGAAAAAGTGAAGGAAAATTGTCATTTTTGACTACTCGACTACAACCAATTTTTCTAAATTTCTTGGTTGATTTACATTAAACAAAAGCCCATCACCTCATTATAGAATTTTTCAGGATTTTCTGCATGTAGCCAATGTCCTGCTCCTTCAATTGTTGCAATACTAAAATCAGAAAAATGTTTGTTTATAATTAGTTCGTCTTCAGTTGTTATGTAATTTGAATCTCCTCCTCTTATAAAATGAGTTGGAATTTTGCAAACTCCTGTTACAAAATTTGCTTCTTGGATATTACTTACTTTCTCCAAAAGAACTTCAATATTAAAACGCCAAGCAAACTCCTTGTTTTCCTTTCGGTATAAGTTTTTCAAAAGGAATAATCTCATGCCTTTATCCTCATAGGTTTCAGACAGCACTCTATCAATCTCCTCTCTCTTTTCAAAATTTTCTAAGGGTAATTTATATGAAGTTCTTAATAAATTCTGGACAAAGTCAGTATTGTATCTCCTTGGAGAAATATCTGCAACAATTAATTTCTCTATTTTATCAGTATGTGTAAATGCAAATTTCATGGCCACCTTACCTCCTAAAGAATGACCTAAGATAATTGGTTTGTCTATATTATTATCCTCCATATATTCCAAAACATCTCCGCACATTACTTCATAATTAAATTCTGTAGAATGTGGTGACCTCCCATGATTTCTTAAATCAACTAGGTGAACTTTACAATATTTGGAAAATTGTTT
>JABHQB010000111.1 GCA_018695965.1 Flavobacteriales bacterium
ACAAGAATTAAGAACAAAAAAGATTAATAGTATTTTTATGAATTTCATTAATGCAAATGTATAAATTTGTAAATTATAAAATGAAAGAACAAGAAGTAATACAACATATTGTAATTTGGCTTTCTGAATATCAGAAAAAGTCGGGAGCAGATGGATTTGTTGTTGGTATATCTGGAGGTGTCGACTCAGCACTTACATCTATATTAGCAGCAAAAACTAAATTACCTACCCTTTGTATTGAAATGCCTATTCATCAGAATAAGAAACAAGTTGAAAGAGGAATAAATCATATAAAATGGTTGAAGAAAAAATTTGAAAATGTTACAGATTCTGAAATTGAACTAACAAATGTATTCGATTCTTTCGTTGAAAATTTACCTAAATCTCATACAGAAAATAATGATCTATCCTTAGTGAATGTAAGAGCAAGATTTAGGATGACATCACTTTACTATTACGCTCAAATGAATAATTATCTTGTAGTTGGAACTGGAAATAAAGTGGAAGATTTTGGAATTGGTTTTTTTACAAAATATGGTGATGGTGGTGTAGACATAAGCCCAATTGCTGATCTTCTGAAAACAGAAGTTTATCAACTATCCGAAGAACTTGGTGTAAATAATGATATCTTGATTGCACCACCAACAGATGGTTTGTGGGGAGATGAGAAAACAGATGAAGAACAAATTGGAGCAAATTATCCTGAATTAGAATGGGCTATGAACTTTAATGGAGAGGAGTCTAAATTAAATAAAAGGGAGAAAGAAGTATTAAAAATTTATATGGAATTAAATAGAAAGAACCAACATAAAATGAGAGGAATCCCAGTATGTACTATTCCAAAAATATTGAAATAAAATAATTTATATATATTAGCCATAACTAACTATTAAACTAAAATTATGAAAAATGTACTAAATGCTCTTAGCGCTATCTTAATTATCTTGTTTTTAGGATGGCAATTTTGTGGAGATTGTTGCGAAAAGAAATGCGACAAGTCTGACACAAAAGAATGCGACTATTCAAAATGCGAAAAATCTGGAGCAACAAAATGTAAGAGTTATGAAACAAAAAAAGAATGTCCACATGCAAACAAGGAAAATTTAATTGTAACAGAGGAAGAAGTCACAGATGAAGGAGAAAATGAAGCTCCGTTAGATGAAGATCTAGGAAAAGAGGAAGGTGAAAAAGACGAAAACTAATAAGATAAAAGTTTAGTTTAGTAAAGATACCATCTATTTCAAGATGGTATTTTTTTTATCCTCTTTTTTACAAAAGAAGAAAGAAGTAATAAAACTGCAACAAAAGAAAAAATTCGACCAATATAATCTCCATATCTATTGTAAAACGTTACTTTATCATTTAAAGGCACTTTAACATTTATTGCAATCTCCTCCTCCCAATTTGTTTTTTCAATAACCTTTCCGTTTGGATGGATTATCCCAGAAATTCCTGTATTAGCAGAACGAACAATAGACTTTCTTTGTTCAATTGCTCTTAATCTGGCATATTGAAAATGTTGCTTATGTCCTGCTGTATTTCTCCACCAACCATCATTTGTAATAACAGCAATAATGTTTGATTTCTTCCCTGTAATTACATATCCAAAAACACTTTCATAACAAATAAGTGGGAGTATATCTACTTTCTCATTTCTAAATACTGTAATATCTTTTCCTTTAGTATAGTGTCCTACTGCACCATCAAGTTCAACAGATAATAAGTTCTTAAAACGATTAAAAATTGCAGGGTATGGTATTGACTCTGCTCCAGGAACAAGTTTGGTTTTATGATGAAAAATAGGATTTTTATCTTTAGACATAAAGATAGCTGAGTTATAAACATTATTGTTTTTTATTGTAGTAGCACCTATCAATATGTTAATCTTTGGATATCTTTCTTGAAGTTTAAGTAATTTATCAATATCAGAATATTTAATTAAATTATTCTCATCTCTTCTACCTTGCAAAACGGTTTCTGGAGCTAAAAGTAATTCTGTTGATTCAGTTATCTTACTCTCAGATAAAGCAATAAAAGTGTCAATATTAAATGAACTCTCATCATAAGAATCAATATTTGGTTGAACAATTACTACTTCTATAGTTTTATCCTCATCAAATTCTGTATTTAACGATAATGATAAAAGTATTGGAATTAAAACAATTGTAAATGGAAGAATAAGTTTCTTCTTAATTCTTTCTGAATCCCACCAAATAAAGAGTAAAATATTTATAACTAATACCCACATTGACCCACCTAAAACTCCAGTAAATTCATACCATTGAACTATTCCTGGAATGGTCGCAAATATATTTCCTAATGTGAGCCAAGGCCAAGCGAGTTCCCAATGCAAATGCAGGTATTCTATACTTATCCAAAAGAAAATTAAAGCAAAATACCCCCTTCTTTTACCTAATACTCTTTTTACTTTATGAAATAAAACAAAAGCCAAACTCATCAACAAAGAATTAATAATAAAAGCAGCTATAGATCCTCCAACTGACGCATGCCACACCCAATAAGTAGTTGTAATATTAAAAATAAAGAAGGTAAGGAAAGAATATCCGAAAACTTTCCAAGAAGTTCTTCCTCTATAATCTAAAAAGTATTTCTCTACTAAAAAAAGCGGAATGAACGCAACAAATATTAAAGGAAAAACTCCAATTCCTGGCCATGAAAAACTTAATAATAATCCACTTAAAATAGAAAGAAATAATAATTTCTTCATATTAATTTAAAGTATATCTTAATGAAAATAAATTGGAATATAATCCAGCAGATTGATCTCCTAAATTAGTAAGTGCATAGTCAATTCGTATATTTTCAAAATGAAACCCTAAACCAATATTTGGTTGGACTGAGATGTATTCTTCATTCTGAAAATCAATTTCTCTACTAAAATCTCCTATTCCAAAACGAAAAGCAATCAAATCCTTAAATCGGATTTCCGTTCCGAAATGTGGATTTATACTTAATGTAGAATTACTCCACAAAGTATTTCTCTCTCCATCAAAATGAACATCTAAGTCCAATTCAGAATGAGCTGAAAACTTCTCATTTATATTATATCCTCTAGAAAGTCCTGTTTGTACTGAAGGAAGGGTGATTTCAGATGAATTTTCGGGAAGTTCATTGCCAGTTTGCAAATACACTTCCTCAAAATTTTCCATATTAAACATCCACGAATTAAAAGTAGAAGTAGCGTCACGAATAATAGTTCCAAATTTCCATTTTCCAAATTCTTTTTGTGTAGAAATATCAAATCCAAATCCCCAAGAAGTAGCAAAATCACCAATCTGTCGATATATAATTTTCATGTTTCCACCAACATCAAAACCTTTATATAAATCTTTCTTTGCGTAAGAGAATAAAAAAGCATAATCGGCAGCTGAAAAAAGTTCAATTCTGTTATAATCAACATTTCCTTCATTATCAATTAAGTTTGCAGTATTCATAATATCATCTACCCCAAAACGCAATAACATTACACCCACTGCATCAGTTTCATTTACTTTTTTAGCATACGAAATTTGAT
>JABHQB010000112.1 GCA_018695965.1 Flavobacteriales bacterium
TAATAAGAAATATCAGTATGTATATGATTTGCCAGAGATATGGAAAGAGATGACTGGACTTCCTTTTGTGTTTGCCTGCTGGATATCTAATAAAAATATAGACAAGAATTTCCTTTCAGAATTTAATTTTGCTCTGAAATTTGGATTGTCAGAAATTGATAAATCACTAGATATTGAAAAACATAATTTTCCTCATTGTAAAAACCCAAATGATTATCTGAATAATAAGATATCTTATGTTTTAGATAAGAAGAAAATCGAAGGAATGAAATTGTTTCTAAGTAAAATTATTTAATGTACTTAAAACAAATATTATCTATTAATTTCTCAAGTTCTTTCAGCTCTTTAGGTGCTCCATAATAATCTAATATCTTCTTGTCAAATATCTGAATATATGTTCTTGGTAGGTCAGAGATGCGTTCGAAATATTCGTCCTCTAACTGGCAATAATTAATTTTGTTTGCTTTTTCTAAAATAGAATTAATTTCATCTTCAGATAATTTGAATTCTACTGTTCCTGTTTTTTCTACAAATTTTTTACCGTGATAAGTTCCACTTCTGTCAGATGAGATGCTAATTAAATAAATAGGGCAGGTTCCAAAACAAGCTCCTCTTTTTATTGAAATGATTTCGTTGATTTCATTATTGTCTTCTATTTTATAATCACAAATAGAATTAGTTTGTGGTGAAATACTAGTTGTGTAACATGAACCAAGAAAAACTAAAAGATAAAAAGAACACAAAATTCTCATTATTTTTTCTTTCGTTTTTTCATTTGTTGTTCTTGCTTTTTTTGCATTTCCTCTAACTTCTTCTGAAATTTTGACTTTTTCTTTGGTTTCTTTTTATTTTCTTCTAATTGTGCAAGTAATTTGTCGTCATCTACAAACCTTCTCATAAAATACATTTGAGAGAAAGTAAATACATTAGCAAGGAAATAATAATACGATAGTGATGACGCGTAACTATTGAAGAATCCTAAGAACATAATTGGCATCAAATACATCATCCATTTCATTCCTGGCATTTGATTACTAGTCATTTGACTATTCATATGTGTATAAATAAGTGTAGAGACAGTCATCATTAAAGTAAATAAACTAACATGGTCGCCATAGAAAGGAATGTCCCAAGGGAGAGACATGATGGAATCGTAAGAAGATAAATCGTCTGCCCAAAGGAAACTTTTTTGCCTTAATTCCATTGAAGCTGGGAAGAACCTAAACATTGCAATAAGTATAGGAAATTGCACAAGCATTGGTAAACATCCTCCCATAGGATTCACTCCAGCTTTACGGTACAGACCCATTGTTTCTTTTTGAGCTTTCATAGGGTCTTTCTCTTTATGTTTTTCGTTTATCTTATCAATTTCAGGTTTTAGTACCTTCATTTTTGCTTGAGATAAATATGATTTATATGTTAGGGGAGAAAGTGAAAGTTTAATAATTAAAGTTAAAATAAGAATGATTAAACCAAAGTTTGTTAGTCCAGCAGAATTCTTCAGAAAATCAAAAATTGGAATTACAGCAACTCTATTTACCCAACCAAATATTCCCCATCCTAATGGAATAATTTCTTCAAAGCTTTTATCGTAACCTTTTAGTTTCTTATAATCATTCTCTCCAAAGTATATGGAATAATTATTTTCACCACTTTTTAGTGTGGTTTTTAAGGATAATTTTTTTACATATTCATCATTTTCATTTTTACTTGATTTTAGCTTAGTATCGCTATTAAAATTATTGTTTTTTGCTTCAATAATAGTACTGAAAAATTGTTGTGTGAAGGAAATCCAACTTAAATCTGTTTCAAATTCATTTATTTCAAATTCATCATTGTCCCATGTATAATCAACATCTTTTGAGTGTTCTTCTTGATAATAAAAACCGGTCCCTAGTTCTTGATTTGTTTTTGATTTTTCTGTTTCCGGAGCAGCTATAGTCCAAATTAATTCAGGATTAGAGATTCCTTCAGTATTTATGGTAAGATCAACAAAGTTCTCCTCTTCACCATTTAAAGTATATATATATTCAATAAAAACTCCTTTCTCATAATCTTTTTTGAATATAATAGATTTATCTGTTTTTTGAACAGAGAAGAATTCATTTGTAGAAACATTTCTATCAGCAGAAATCTCAAATTTTGAGTCTTGGTTGTTAAATATTTCAATATCTTTTCGTTCCTCTGGATTTTTCTTATACTCATCATAAGTATAGAAACCTTTAATAATTGCAGATTTTATTTCCCCTCCCTTATTTGTGAAAACAAGCTTTATCTTATCGTTTTCTAGAGTATAAAACTCTTCAGTTACAATTTTAGTCGAGTCTATTATATCTTTTGTGCTATTTTCCTTAGGGAGATTATCCTCACTTGTGTTTTTAGGAATAGTTTTAACTTCAATTTTAGTAGTACCTTGAAGTACGTTAGGTTCCTCTTTATTAGGTGTTTCTTCAGGAGTGTAAGGAAAAAATATAGAATAAGCAACAAATATTATCCCTATTAGAACAAGTCCTGTTAATGTGCTTTTATTATCTTGTTTTTGCATTTCGTATTTAAATTTATTTACTAATACACGCTTTTATAAATCCAACAAAAAGCGGATGTGGGGTTGAAACGGTGCTTTTGTATTCTGGATGAAATTGTACTCCAACAAACCAAGGATGCTTTGGAATTTCTACAATCTCCACCAAATTAGTTTTCTTATTTTTTCCTGTAGCAATCATTCCTTTCTTTTCAAATTCAGAAAGATATTTGTTGTTAAACTCAAATCTGTGTCTGTGTCTCTCGTTGATTTCAGTTTCCCCGTAGGAATTTATAGCATTACTTGCTTTGGATAAAGAACACGAATAAGAACCTAATCTCATTGTCCCACCTTTTTGTATAATATTTTTCTGTTCTTCCATTAAATCGATAACAGGAGTAGATGTGTCTTTATTCATCTCAGTTGAATTTGCATCAGTGTACCCAAGTACATTTTTTGCAAATTCAATAACTGCAGATTGCATTCCAAGACAAATTCCAAAAAATGGAATATTATTTTCTCTTACAAATTTAATAGTCTCAATTTTCCCCTCCATTCCTCTATCTCCAAAACCAGGAGCTACCAAAACTCCTTTTAATCCAGTAAGTTTTTCGGATACATTATCTTTATTGATCTCCTCTGCATGAATCCATTTAACTTCTACTTTACAATCTTGCAATGTTCCAGCATGTAATATTGATTCAGAAATTGATTTGTATGCATCTTGCAATTCTACATATTTCCCAACTAGTCCAATTTTAATATTTCTTTTGGGGTTTCTTAACTTTTCTAGAAAAGAACTCCATTCTCCTAATTCAACTTTCGTATTATTAGTGATCTCTAATTTCTTTAGAACTACTTTATCTAATCCCTCTTTCTCCATCATTAATGGAACATCATAAATAGAAGATGCGTCAATCGATTCGATAACTGATTCTATTTCGACATTACAGAATCTAGAAATTTTTCTTCTGATATCCGAATTTAAATGATGTTCAGTTCTGCAGACTAAAATATCAGGTTGTATTCCTGATTCCAATAACATTTTTACAGAATGCTGTGTTGGTTTTGTTTTTAATTCTTTTGCTGCAGAAAGGTAGGGGACTAATGTAAGGTGAATAAAGATCGCATCTGATTCTAATTCCCATTTTAACTGACGAACTGCTTCAATATAAGGTAATGATTCGATGTCACCAACAGTACCTCCAATCTCAGTAATAACAAAATCATATTTTTCTGTTTCTCCAAGTAATTTAATTCTCCTTTTTATTTCATCAGTAATATGAGGAATAATCTGAACGGTTTTTCCTAAATAGTCTCCATTTCTTTCTTTGTTTATTACTGTTTGATAAACTCTACCAGTAGTTACATTGTTTGCTTGAGAAGTTCTGTTGTCCAAGAATCTTTCATAATGTCCTAAATCCAAATCGGTTTCAGCTCCATCATCCGTTACAAAACATTCTCCATGTTCGTATGGATTCATAGTTCCCGGATCAATATTTATATAGGGGTCTAATTTTTGTATGGTGACAGAATATCCTCTAGCAGAAAGTAATTTTCCTAAAGAAGCAGCAATAATTCCTTTTCCTAATGATGATGTTACACCACCCGTAACAAACAAGTATTTAGTTGCAGACTTTGCCAATGTTTTATTTTTTAATTACGGGGTGCAAAGTTATGAAAAATCTGACGCTATTTAATATCTTTTACTATTAAAGAAATATATCTTCATAAAAAAATAATCTTTAGAATTTTAAACTAATTCCTCCACTAGGTAATAAAGGAAGTTGATATATTCTTTCGTCTGTAATTCTGTTGATGTAGAAAATATTGTTTCTGTTATAAGCATTAGTTACTGAAGCTGTAATTTCTAGAATTGTATTCTTTGAAATTTCAATGGTTTTTGAAAGCGATAAATCTAATCTGTGATAATAAGATAATCTTCCTTTGTTTAGTTCTGCATAAACAATTTCAAGCTCTCCATTTTCGCTAGTATAATCAGTATTAATACCATCAGAAAACGGAATGTTTTCATAAAATCCTTGGGTTTGTGTAAATGGAAAACCAGAACCCAAATTCCATCTGGCATCTGCTTTCCAACTATCTTTCTTCCCAAAATTAAAACTACTAACTAAGTTTATATTATGTCTTCTGTCAAAATGAGGGAAATATTCATTTTCTCCTTCATATCTTTTAATAAAACCAAGAGAGTATACACTCCATAAATATAATCTCTTAGTTTTATATTTCAACAAGAAGTCTACTCCTCTAGCTAGTCCTCTTTCCACAATAAATTCATTATCATAGTTTGAAG
Organism: Flavobacteriales bacterium; assembly: GCA_018695965.1. Taxonomy (GTDB): domain Bacteria; phylum Bacteroidota; class Bacteroidia; order Flavobacteriales; family BACL11. The sequence continues at coordinate 4,836 of JABHQB010000112.1, forward strand.
TCATAGAACGATTTATGTTTGTTATCTGGTTAAAATCTTTTATATAACCTTCAATTTGGAAATCCATTTTTAGGTTAATATCATATTCTGCACCTAATATAATATGTCTTGCTTTTTGTATTTGATTTTTATACTCATTTCCGTCTTCATCTGTAGGAAGATTCTCTGGGCTTGATATAAAACCGTAAAAAAGATTTACTACATCCCTATCAGAAACGGTACTTATTATATTCTGAGAATAAAGTCCTGTTGCAAGTTTAAGTCGTAATACATCAGAAGCCAAATATTTAATTCCTAGTCTTGGTTCAGGAGAAGTTCCTAAAGTGTATTTCTGTAATCTGAAACCTGGTTCAAGGATAAAACGATCCGCATTATACTGGTAATTTACATAAGCAGAAAACTCAGAGTTATTTTCATTAAGTTCAATTTTTGCATTCGCCGAATTGTAGGTTTTATATTTTGTTTCAAAACCATATACATCAAACCCGTACTTTATTTTACCTTTTGGTTGAAAAGAAGTAAAATCAAATCCCATACTTCCTCCAGAAATTGAACTTTCTCTTAAGGGAGAAGCGTTCTCATCTAAGGAAATGTAATATTTGGAATAAGCAAAATTTCCTTCAATCAGTACAGGAGAATTCCCAGGAATTAAAATAAATTCAGAACCCAACCCATTTGAGCTCCATTGTAGATCTGAGATTCCCTGATAATTAACTTGGTCCTGAAAATTAAACCCATATACATTTGCTTTACTACCGTTGTTTGTATTAAAAGTTATCTTTCCATACAAATCAGTATAAGAATAAGGCATGGAGAAGTTATATAATGCCTCTGAAGTTTCATCAAGATAAGAAGTTTTTCCTGAGAACAGAAATGTTGTTCCTCCTCCTTTTTTTAATGGCCCTTCTACTAAAAGTTTACTCCCAAATGTGTTTGACGAAAGCTTTCCTTGTAATCTTTTTTTGTTTCCATCTTTAGTTTTTATATCCATTATTGATGAAACTCTCCCTCCATATTCTGCAGAAAATCCACCAGTATAAACATCAGTAGTTTTAATTATATCAGCATCAAAAACAGAAAATAAACCAATAGAATGGAACGGGCTATAAATGGTCATTCCATCTAAAAGTACTTTGTTCTGAACAGGAGAACCTCCTCTTATATATAATTGACCACCTTGGTCTCCGGTAAAAATTACTCCAGGAATAATTTGCATATACTGAGCTAAATCGGCTTCTCCACCAATAGTGGGAACTAAATTTAGATCTTCATTTGTAATTTTTATAGAGGCTGCTTTTACATCTGTTTTCATTTCTTGTCTTTCAGCAGAAATTTCAACTTCACCTATATTTACTGTAGAACTTTCTAATTCAAATTTTAATGTTAGAATCTGTCCTTTATTTAAAGAGATATCTTGTGTAAGTTTTTTATATCCTATAAAAGTTACTACAATCTTGTGTTTCCCTACAGGTATTTTTGAAAGTGTATACATTCCGTTCAAATCTGTTTGAGAACCTTGACTTGTTCCATCAATAGTTACATTACAAAACATGATTGCCTCTCCTGTATTTTTATCGGAAACGAATCCTCTGATAGTTCCTGTCTGCGCTAAAGAGGAAACTATAAAAAACAAAAAGGAGATTAAAAGAAAATATTTTTTCATAAAAATAAATTTTCGCAAATATAAGTAAGTTAGTTTGTATCAAATAGAATTAATCTAATATCTTAAAAGTTAGTTCTTTCAGGAGTTCCTTGTCAGCAGTAGAAGTATTGTTTACTCCTTTGCTTTTCAAATCATATTCTTTTAGATATGTAAATATTTTAAATAACTTTTTCATTGGGTAGTTTCTGGATGCTGTTTGAAATTGAGAAATGAAATATGGATTTATACCAAGCGCAGAAGCTGCGTTTTTGGAGCTTTTGTCTTTTAAGTTTTGGTAAATCATTACTTTTTGAAAAAAAGTAAAAAGAGAAGATAGGGTAAGTACAAAAGGATGGTTTTTCGGATTTTCTGAGAAATATTTTATTATCTGATTTGATTTTAATACATCTTTAATTCCAAGTGCGTTTTGAAGTTCAAAAACATTAAAGTCTTTACTGATTCCGATATTATCTTCAATTATTTTTGGAGTAATTTGCTCTCCTTTCTTTAAGTGGAGTACTAATTTACTTAGTTCATTGTTTATTTTTGACAAATCGTTTCCAAGGTACTGAGTTAAAATATTTGCAGATTTATCATCAATTGAAAAGCCTTGTTCTTTCAACTCAGATTTAATCCAAGATGGAATTTGATTTTCATAAAGTTTTTTACTCTCAAAAAGGATACATTTTTTGGATAAATTTTTCCCAAAGGATTTTCGTTTGTCAATTTTCTTGTATTTGTAGCAAATAACCAGAATTGTTGAAGGTAGAGGATTGTCTAAGTAAATTTCTAAATCTTCAATTTTTTTAATATCCTGTGCTTCCTTTATAATAACTACTCTGTAAGTTGAACCAAAAGGAAATTGTTTTGCTTCGGAAATCACTGTTGCAACATCACTATCTTTTCCGTATAAAGTTATTTGATTAAATTCTTTTTCTTCTTCAGATAAAACATTTTTCGAGATATAATCAGATATTTTGTCAGTATAATAACTTTCTTCCCCCATTAAAAAATATACAGGTTGATAAACTTTATTGTTTATTTGTTGTATGATGTCCTGATATTTCATTTAATTTGAATTGTGAAAAAATTACCAATTTTAAATCTGCCAATTTACAAACTCAAAATGAAAATTGTAAATGAAACAACACAAATATTTGATGAGGTAAGAAAAAGATATTTAAAACTAACTCCAGAAGAATGGGTTCGGCAAAACTTTATCCAATATTTGAATCAAGAAAAAAAATATCCTTTGGGATTAATGGGAGTGGAGAAGATGGTTAAATATAATAATTTAAAGACTAGAGCTGACATTGTGTTGTATAATACAGATGGAGAGGCTAATATTATTGTAGAGTGCAAGTCTCCAGATGTACACATTACACAAGATACTTTTTATCAGATTGCGAAATATAATTCAAAATTAAAAGTAAAATACCTTGTAGTGACAAACGGAATGAAACATTATTGTTGTAAAATGGATTATGAAAATAATAATATTGAATTTCTAGAAGAAATACCTAATTTTTAGATCCTTTCTTTCCTAAGTATATAAAAATAACACCTAGTAAGGTGATAAGAGAAGTCAAAGCAAAAGTAGTCCACCAAAAATTTGGTCCTCTAAAGTTAAAGAGCCAAGTAATAAACAAACCAAAAATCACTAGAATAATTCCTCCATATAATTCTTTTTTCCAAACTAAATAATTAAGTCCAAAAAGTAATAACCAAGGTAATGCATTAGGTGAATTCTTTACAATTCCCATAAATTCTCCTCCATAACCTTCAGATCCAGATAGTAATGCAAAAACAAATACAATAGTTGTAATTAATAATAAAAGTATTTGAGATATTTTTCTAATCACTTTCAATTAAGCGTTTTGCTCTCTTATTAAGTTAAGTGCTGATCCTGCTTTAAACCAATCAATTTGTGCTTTATTATAAGTATGATTTAGCATAACTATGTTAGTAGATTGGTCAGCATGCACAACTTCTAATGTTAATTTCCTTCCTTCTGAGAAATCAGATAAATCAGTAAAATTGAAAGTATCATCTTCTTTTATTAAATCATAATCAGATTCGTTTACAAAAGTAAGTCCTAACATACCTTGTTTTTTAAGGTTTGTCTCGTGAATTCGAGCAAATGATTTTACAATAACTGCCATTACACCAAGGTGTCTTGGTTCCATAGCAGCATGTTCTCTAGAAGACCCTTCTCCATAGTTGTGATCACCCACGACAATAGAGGTGATTCCAGCAGCTTTATATTGTCTGGCAATATTCGGTACTTCATCAGTTGTTCCGTCAATCTGGCTTACTACAGAATTCGTTTGTCCACCAAAAGCATTTACCGCTCCAATTAAGCAATTATTAGAAATGTTATCTAAATGTCCTCTGTATCTTAACCATGGTCCTGCCATAGATATATGATCAGTTGTACATTTCCCTTTTGCTTTTATTAGCAGTTTTGCTCCTGTAATGTTTTCTCCATCCCAAGGATTGAAAGGAGTTAGTAATTGTAATCTGTTTGAATCAGGACTTACAACTACTTCAATGTTATTCCCATTTTCAGAAGGTTTCTGATATCCGTTATCTTCTACTGCAAATCCTTGAGATGGTAATTCCATTCCAAAAGGTTCTGATAGTTTTACCTGTTCACCATTTTCGTTTGAAAGTGTATCAGTAATTGGGTTAAAATCCAATCTTCCAGAGATTGCAATTGCAGCAACCATTTCTGGAGAACCAACAAAGGCATGTGTATTTGGGTTGCCATCAGCACGCTTAGCGAAATTTCTATTAAAGGAATGAACAATTGTGTTTTTCTCTTGTTTATTTGCCCCTTCTCTGTCCCATTGTCCAATACAAGGTCCGCAAGCGTTAGTAAATATTTTAGTGGATTCAAATTTTATAAAGGAATCCATTAATCCATCTCTTTCAGCAGTATATCTTACTTGCTCCGAACCAGGGTTTATCCCTAAGGTTGCTTTTGGTTTAAGTCCTTTACTTACTGCGTCTTCTACAATAGAAGCTGCTCTAGTTAAATCTTCATAAGAAGAGTTGGTACAAGAACCAATTAATGCCCATTCTACATCTAAAGGCCAATCGTTCTTTACTGCTTTTTCTTTCATTTCAGAAACTGGAGTTGCTAGGTCTGGAGTAAATGGTCCGTTTAAATGCGGAGTCAAATCAGATAAGTAAATTTCAATTACTTCATCAAAATATTTTTCAGGATTCTCGTAAACTTCCGCATCTCCCGTTAAGTGTTCTTTAATCTCATTTGCAGCATCTGCTACATCATTTCTGTCAGTAGCTCTTAAATATCTTTCGATACTTTCATCATATCCAAATGTGGAAGTGGTCGCACCTATTTCAGCTCCCATATTACAAATAGTTCCTTTTCCTGTTGCTGAAAGTGATTTAGCCCCCTCTCCAAAATATTCTACAATAGCTCCAGTTCCTCCTTTTACGGTAAGTATTCCTGCAACTTTTAATATTACATCTTTAGCTGATGCCCAACCGCTTAATTTTCCAGTGAGTTTAATTCCAATTAATTTAGGAAATTTTAATTCCCAAGGCATTCCTGCCATTACATCTACTGCATCTGCACCACCAACACCAATAGCTACCATTCCTAATCCTCCGGCATTTACTGTGTGTGAGTCTGTTCCAATCATCATTCCTCCAGGAAAAGCGTAATTTTCCAATACTACTTGGTGGATAATTCCTGCTCCTGGTTTCCAAAATCCAATTCCATATTTATTACATACCGAACTTAAAAAATTAAATACTTCATTGTTTGTATTTAAACTTTCCTGTAAGTCCTTGTCTGCTCCTAATTTTGCTAGAATTAAATGATCGGCATGTGCAGTAGAAGGTACCGCTACTTTATCTTTTCCTGCTTGCATAAATTGTAATAAAGCCATTTGTGCAGTTGCATCTTGCATAGCTACTCTGTCTGGTGCAAAATCAACATAATCTTTTCCTCTTGTAAATGTTTGTTCTGCATTTCCGTTCCAAAGATGAGTGTATAAAATTTTCTCTGCTAAAGTAAGTGGTTTTCCGGTTACTTTTCTTGCAGCTTCAACTGCTGTAGGGTATTTTTTGTACACCTCTTTAATCATGTTAATGTCAAATGCCATATAAATATTTTACGGTGCAAACTTAACAAAAAATAGATAAAATTAATCAATAAAAAAGCCCGAAAAAATCGGGCTTTTGGAAGTATTTTCGTTATTAATTACTCTGCAATAACTTCAAATGGAACAGTAACAGTAATAGTTCTGTGTATTCTGATAGTTGCTTCATATTTACCTAATTCTTTAGCATTTGGGATATTTACAAAGTTTTTATCAATATCTAAACCATCTAAGGCTAACATAAATTGAGATAAAGTAACTTTACCAAACAATTTAATTCCTTCTGCAATTTTAGCTTTAATCTTAATGTCCATCTCTTTTAAAGTTTCTGCAGTCGCGTTAGCGGTTTCAATAACTTTCTCTTCTTTTGTTGCTTGTTGTCTTAGTTTTTCTTCTAAAACTTTTACAGATGAAGAAGTTGCTAAAATAGCTTTTCCTTGAGGAATTAAAAAATTTCTACCATAACCATTTTTTACAGTTACAATTTCATCCTTAAAACCTACTTTTTCAATATTTTCTAATAATATAATATTCATTTTTATAGTATTTAAGGGTTATTATTTTAGGTTATCGCCAACATATGGTAACAAAGCTAATTGTCTACATCTTTTTACTGCAGTAGCTAATCTTCTTTGGTACTTTAGTGAAGTTCCAGTTATTCTTCTTGGTAGTATTTTACCTTGATCATTCAAGAATCTCATTAAAAATTCTGGGTCTTTATAATCAATATACTTAATCCCCATCTTTTTGAAACGACAGTATTTGTCTTTTCTTCTTTTATCGATATCTACAGGAGACAGATATCTGATTTCTGTTTTATTTCTTGCCATTATTCTGTAGGTTTTTTAGTTTCACTTAGTCTATTTTTTCTCCTAACAGCATATTCAGCAGCGAATTTATCTAATCTTACTGTTAACCATCTTAATACCGTTTCATCTCTTTTGAACTCTACATCCATCTTTGGTAAAATAGCTCCGTTAGCTTTGTATTCCATCAGGTAATAAAAACCAGATTTCTTTTTTTGTATGGTGTACTTAAGTTTTTTAAGTCCCCAATTTTCCTCTGACACTATCTCTGCTTTATTGTCTTTTAAGTAAGAGATGTATCCTTTTACTGTTTCCTTTACCTGATCTTCAGATAAAACGGGAGTCATAATGAAAACAGTTTCGTAATGATTCATGTTCTTTTCATTTAATTAATATTCATTTTAAAAAGGTTCGCAAATGTAGTAATTCTTATTAAATTATAAGTTTCTAACAGAAAATTATTTTTTCCGTAAAAAGAAGCTGTTTTATCATCATAAATATTAGATTTGTAATCTGTAAAAATTTATCAGAATTAATGAGTGATTTTATAGTTTCTGCTAGGAAGTATCGACCAACTACATTTGCAGATGTAGTAGGGCAGTCTGCTATAACAAATACTTTATTAAAATCAATAAAAGATAATCATTTAGCACACTCTTTTTTGTTTTGTGGTCCAAGAGGAGTAGGGAAAACAACTTGTGCACGGATTTTAGCAAAAACAATTAATTGTGAAAAGATTTCGGAAAATATTACCGCTTGTGATTCTTGTGAATCTTGCAAATCTTTTAATGAACATCATTCATTTAACATTCATGAGTTAGATGCGGCATCCAATAATTCTGTTGATGATATCAGAATTTTAGTTGATCAGGTTAGATTTGCTCCTCAGGTTGGAGAGTTTAGTATTTATATTATTGATGAGGTTCATATGTTGTCTTCCTCTGCGTTTAATGCGTTTTTGAAAACTTTGGAAGAACCACCAAAACATGCCATATTTATTTTAGCTACTACGGAAAAACATAAAATTATTCCAACAATCTTATCTAGATGTCAGATTTTTGATTTCAAAAGTATATCTATAAATGATATTGTTTCTCATTTAGAGTATGTTGCAAAATCTGAAGAAATTTCTACAGAAAAAGACGCTCTTCATATTATTGCTCAAAAATCTGGAGGATCTCTAAGAGATTCTCTTTCGATATTTGATAGATTGGTTGACCCTTCTGATTTGACTTTAACTTATAAAAGTGTAATTGAAAATCTTAATATCTTAGATCATGATTATTATTTGAAAATTACTAGTCAGATTTTAGATAATGATGTAAGTTCAGTAATGCTTACTATCAATGAAATTTTATCAAACGGTTTTGATGCTCATCAGTTTATTATGGGATTATCTTCTCATTTTAGAGATTTGTTAGTTTCTAAAGATTCTAATACAATTATTTTACTAGATAAAGGTGAGGAGTTGCAAAATAAATATCTTACTCAATCTGAGCAATGTAATCTAAGTTTTCTGATAAAATCGCTCCGAATTTGCAATAAATGTGATTTAGAATATAGAGCAAGTAAAAATCAAAGATTGCTTGTAGAGTTATCGTTGTTGAAAATGGCAACTCTTGGTCAGTTTGTTGCTGAAAAAAAAAACAGTAATCAACAAATAATTGATTCTTCTAAAAAAGAGAATCCCGCTAATATTCAGAAATTAGAAATAGAAGAGAAATCTAAGGTAAACATTTTAACAAAAGAAGATTCTGAAGAAACAAATTCTCCTGTTAATGAAGAAAAGATAGAAGAAAATATAAAGCCATCTGAAAAAAAAGACAAGAAAATTAGAAGTAGGTTTTCTCTTTCGGATATTTTAGATGGAGAACAAAAGAAAGAAAATAAGGATGCAAAGACTATAAAAAAATCTGAAGAATTTTCAGAAGAAAAAATGATTGAAATATGGAAGGGTTTTTCTGAAAAAGTAAAAGAAGAAGGTAAAACAAATTTATATATTACATTAACTTCAGTTTTACCTACTTTGTCTGAAACCACTATACATCTAAAAATATCTAACTATACACAACAAAAGATATTAGATGAAAATAAAATAGAGTTGTTAAATTATTTAAGAACTAATTTGCAAAACGATTTTATTAAGGTGAAAACTGAAATGTCTGAACAAATAAAAAGTGATATACCATATACACCAAAAGATAAATTCAATAAGATGGTAGAAGAAAACCCATCACTAAAAATATTACAACAGAAATTAGGACTTGACCCAGAGTATTAATCAAATAAATGAATTATGAAAAAAATTATAACATTAATTATTTCCTTAACATTGACAATCGGAGCTTTCTCTCAAGGATGCGCAGTAATAGCTTTAGGATATTTAGCAATAAATTTAAACAACACAGAAAACATGAAAATTGAAAATAACTATGAATATGTAGATAATGACCCTTTAAATGCTAGAGTTTATACTTTAGATAATGGACTAAAAGTATACCTAACTTCTTATGATGACGCTCCAAGAGTTCAAACAAACATTGCGGTAAGAGCGGGAAGTAAAAATGACCCAGAAAACGCTACAGGATTAGCCCATTATTTGGAACACATGCTTTTTAAAGGTACAGATGTTTATGGTTCTTTAGATTATGAAAAAGAAAAACCATTATTAGATAAAATTGAGAATTTATATGAGGAATATCGTTCTATAGAAATGACGGATACTATAAATAGAGAAAGAGTTTGGGCTCAAATTGATTCTATTTCTGGTGAAGCTGCAAAGTTTGCCATTGCAAATGAGTATGATAAGATGGTTACAGGGCTTGGTGCAAAAGGTACAAATGCATACACCTCTAATGAAAAGACAGTATATATTAATGATATACCTTCTAACCAAATTGAAAAATGGTTAAAGTTAGAAGCGGAACGTTTCAGATATCCTGTTTTCAGATTGTTTCATACAGAATTAGAAACAGTTTATGAAGAAAAAAATAGAGGATTAGATAATGATGGAAGAAAAATGTATGAAGCTTTGTTAGATGGACTGTTTCCAAATCATCAGTACGGACAGCAAACTACTATTGGTACAATTCCTCACCTTAAGAATCCTTCATTAACAGAGATTAGAAAGTATTTTAATAAATATTATGTGCCTAATAATATGGCTATTTGTTTGTCTGGAGATTTTGATTATGATGAGACAATCAGATTAATTGAAAAATATTGGGGTGAATTTGAGATTAAAGATCAACCAACATTTGAAGTGAGAAAAGAATCTCCAATAACAGAAGTTGTAGAAACAGAAGTTTGGGGACCGGAAGCAGAAAGATTATATATGGGATTTCGTTTTAATGGTGCAAACACTGAAGATTCTAGGATATTAACTATGACAGACATGGTATTGTCAAATTCTTCAGCTGGATTAATTGATTTGAATTTAAATCAATCTCAAGAATTAATTGGAGGTGGTTGTTTCCCAATGATTATGAAGGATTATTCCTTGCACGGATTCTATGGTAGTCCAAAACCAGGACAAACTTTAGAGGAGGTGAAAGATTTGTTGCTTTCGCAAATAGAAGAAGTTAAAAAAGGTAATTTCCCAGATTGGTTAGTTGGAGCTATTATTTCTGATCTTAAATTAAGTCAGATTAAGAAAATGGAATCTAATAGTGGAAGAGCAAATGAATTTGTTGATGCATTTATTTTAGATATTCCATGGAATGAACACCAAAATGAAATGGCAGAATTAGAAAAGATTACAAAACAAGATATTATTGATTTTGCAAACGAAAACTATTCAGATAATAATTATGTAATAGTATATAAAAGAACAGGGGAAGATACTTCTATTCCAAAAGTTGAAAAACCAATTATAACTCCTGTTAGTGTAAATAGAGAGGATCAATCAGATTTTTTAGTTTCTCTATCTGAAGAAAAAGTAAAAGATATTGAACCTGTTTTTCTTAATTTTGAAGAAGATATTCAAAAATCAATTGTAGGAGACCTTCCATTGTTATATAAAGAGAATACAGAGAATGAAAGGTTTAAGTTGAACTATATTGTTGATATGGGAACTAATCATGACAACAGATTAAGATTAGCAACAGATTACCTTAAGTTTTTAGGAACTGAGGAACTTTCTCCTGCGGAGGTTCAGCAAGAGTTTTATAAGTTAGGATGTGATTTGTCTGTAAGTTGTGGAGCGGATAAAACTCAAGTAACATTAAGTGGGTTGCAATCTAATTTTGAAGCTTCTCTGGTTTTGTTTGAGAATATTTTGGCAAATGCTATAGCAGATGAGGATGCTTTAGTTAATCTGAAGTTAGCTAAAACGAAAGAAAGAAATGATGCAAAACTAAACAAGCAAACAATTTTATGGTCTGCTATGATGAATTATGCAAAACATGGAGAGAATTCTGCTTTTAGAAATAAAATATCAGAGAAGGATTTAAACCAGGTAACATCATCTGACTTGTTAGAACTACTTAAAAATCTAACAACTTATAAACACAGAATTTTGTATTATGGACCAGAAAAAATAGATCTTATCGCTTCAAATTTACATACTCACCATACGAATAATACAGATTTGTTAGACATACCAGATGGATTAAAGTATGAAGAACTTCCGTTAGATAACCCAACCGTATTTGTTGTGGATTATGATATGCAACAAGCGGAAATATTGTTGTTAGCAAAAGGAGGGTTATTGAATATTTCAGATATTCCTAAAATCTCATTTCATAACTCTTATTTTGGAGGAGGAATGAGTTCTATTGTTTTTCAGGATATGAGAGAGTCGAAAGCTTTAGCTTATTCTGTGTATAGTACATATTCTATTCCTAAAGAGCTAGGAAAATCACACTATTCATTCTCTTATGTGGGTACTCAATCTGACAAGTTAGAGGAAGCTTTATTCAGTATGACTGAATTATTAGAAAATATGCCACAAGCAGATGAGAATATGAACAATGCTAAAGAAAGTATAGAGCAAAGAATAAGAACAGAAAGATTGACAAGGTTTAAAGTTTTATCACAATATGAACAAGCTAAGAAGGTAGGGGTAGATTATGATATCAGAAAAGATCTTTATAATCAGGTACAATCTTTTAATATGAATACACTTATAGATTTTCATAATAACTATGTTGCTGGTAAAAACAGAGTTGTAATGATTTTGGGAGATAAAGAAAGATTAGATATGGAAGTATTAAAAGAATATGGTGAAATTAATTATTTGTCTTTAGATGACATTTTTGGATATTAATTTCTTAAAAGATAAAAGTAAATGAGTCATCAGAAATCAAAAATAATTTACACAAAAACAGATGAAGCTCCAATGTTGGCTACTCATTCATTATTGCCAATTATACGTGCTTTTACTTCAAAAGCTGGAATTGAGATAGAAACAAAGGATATTTCCTTGTCTGCTAGAGTATTATCAATATTTCCTGAATATCTGGAAGAAAATAAAAGAGTAAATGATGATCTTTCTGAACTTGGTGAATTAGTAAAAAGGACAGAGGCAAACATTATTAAGTTGCCAAATATTTCTGCTTCTGTGCCACAGCTTATTGCTACGATTGAGGAATTACAGAATAAAGGATTTGCAATTCCACCTTATCCTGATTCTCCTAAGATAGATGAAGAAAAGGAGGTACAATCTAAGTATAATAAAGTTAAAGGTTCTGCAGTGAATCCTGTCCTCCGTGAAGGAAATTCAGATAGGAGAGCTCCTAAAGTAGTAAAGAATTATGCAAAAATAAATCCTCATTCAATGGGGGATTGGAGTGCTAATTCCAGAACGCATGTCGCTACTATGGAAAGCGGTGATTTTTTTCATAATGAGAAGTCTGTTTGTATTGAGAAATATACAGATGTGAAAATTCAGTTGTTTGCTGCAGATGGAACAATAACAACTCTGAAAGAAAGTACTCCACTTTTAGATAAGGAAATAATTGATTCTAGTGTTATGAGTAAAACAGATCTTATTTCATTTTTACAAAGAGAAATGCAAGATGCGAAAAATCAAGGAATTCTTCTTTCTTTACATATGAAAGCTACTATGATGAAGGTTTCTGACCCGATTATTTTCGGACATGCAGTATCTGTGTTCTTTGCTGATTTAATAGAAAAACATCAATTGATACTTAATGATTTAGGAGTCGATTTTAGAAATGGTTTTGGTGATTTAGTAGATAAATTACAAAATCTACCATCTGAAAAAAGAGTAGAAATAGAGAGAGACATAAATGATACTTTCGAAAATAATGCAAACTTGGCAATGGTAGATTCTGATAAGGGAATTACTAATCTTCATGTTCCTTCTGATGTTATTATTGACGCTTCTATGCCTGCAATGATTAGAAATTCTGGTCAGATGTGGAACAGAGACAATAAAATAGAAGATAATAAAGCGATTATTCCTGATAGTTCATATGCGAGTATATATAGTGCAACTATTGATTTCTGTAAAAAGAATGGTGCTTTTGACCCAACTACTATGGGGACAGTTCCTAATGTAGGTTTGATGGCTCAGAAAGCAGAAGAATATGGTTCTCATGATAAAACTTTTGAAATTACTACTTCAGGTGTGGTTAAAGTTACGGATGCTGATGGTAATATATTATTAGAACACACGGTTGAAGAAGGGGATATTTGGAGAATGTGCCAGACAAAAGATGAGCCAATTAAGGACTGGGTGAAATTAGCGATAAATAGAGCGAAAGCAACTAATTGGCCTACTGTTTTCTGGTTAGATGAAAATAGATCACACGATTTTGAGGTGATAAATAAGGTAAATGAATATTTGAAAAATTATGATGTAAAAGATTTAGATATTCAGATTTTAGCTCCCTATGAGGCAACTATATTTACTTTAGATAGGGTAAAGAAAGGAGAGAATACAATTTCTGTTACAGGAAATGTATTGAGAGATTATTTAACAGATTTATTTCCAATTTTAGAATTAGGTACTTCTGCTAAAATGCTTTCAATTGTTCCTCTTATGAATGGGGGTGGTTTGTTTGAAACTGGAGCTGGAGGTTCTGCTCCAAAACATGTACAACAATTTGTTTCTGAAGGACATTTAAGATGGGATTCTCTAGGTGAA
>JABHQB010000113.1 GCA_018695965.1 Flavobacteriales bacterium
CTGAAGAACAGATTGTAGAAAATGCTGAGAAAGTAAAAATTAGTATTCTGCATAATTATGCAGATTTACGGATTTCTACAATTGATAAATTTACTTATAATATTGTTCGAACTTTTTCTTCAGATCTGGATTTGTCGTACAATTTTGAATTAGAAATGGATAATTATAAAATTATTCAGCCTGTTGTATCCAACTTAATTTCAAAAATGTCTTCAAAAGGAGGTGAACTTTCAGAAGCTCTTGTAAATTTTGCTTTGCAAAAAGCTGAAGATGGAAAGAGTACTAATATTGAAAAAGATTTGGAAGAGTTTTCAAGAAATTTATTTAATGAGGGTGCTATTCCGTTTATTTCATTAAATAGTATTTCTGTATCTGATTGTTTAAAGGTTAAGGATCGATTACTAGATAAAAAGAAACAAATTGTAAAGTATGTAAAAAATCATTCGGACATGGTGCTTAAGTATTTTACTACTTTCGGATTTACAAAAGATCATTTTAATAGAGGAACCTATTTTAATCTTTTTACAAAATATCTTCAGGCTAGTGATGAAAGTAAATGGACCCCCTCAGATGCGCTTTTAAATAATATAAGACAAGATAAATGGTATGCTGAATCAAAATCAGATGATATGAAAGATTTAGTAGAACTGCATAAAAACAAGTTCATTAACTTTATAGACGATTTATTAGTTCTGATTAAAGATCTGAATACTACTCAATCTCTACTAACAAATATTTATTCAATAGCTGTTTTAAATGAATTGCTCTCAGAAGTAAATCAGTATAAGAAAGAACAAAACATTGAACAAATTTCGGTTTTTAATAAAAAGATCCATGATGTAATTGTAAAACAACCATCACATTTTATTTATGAAAGAATTGGAGAGAGATACAATCATTTTTTAATTGATGAATTCCAAGACACATCTTTGTTGCAATGGCAAAATCTACTCCCTCTTATTTCCGATTCAGTAGATTATGGTAGTTGTTTCATTGTGGGTGATGGTAAGCAATCTATTTACAGATGGAGAGGTGGAGAAGTTGAACAATTTATTGAAATTCCGGATATTTTTAAGGGAAACTCACTAAAAGAAAAAGCAGTCTGGGAAAATAAATTGAATACTCATTACATTGAAGATGAAAGTGAGAATCAGAATTACAGAAGTAGAAAGAAAATAATTGACTTTAATAATCTTTTTTTTCAGAATCTGAAGAATAATCTTTCAACAAATCTATCTAAAATTTATGATGGTTGTGCTCAGAATTCTGATTACGCAAAAGATGGTGGTTATGTGCATATTGAACTTATAGATGATCAAAATGAAGGATTTAAAGAGAATATTGTTCAGAAAATGATTTCTGAGATAAATAAACTCACTTCAGAAAATGAATTTAATTTTAAAGACATTACTATTTTATGTAATAGCAGAAAAAGAGTTTCTTTAGTTGCTCAAAGGTTTTCTGAGAATAATATTCCTGTGGTATCAAATGAAGGGTTGATAATTAATTCTTCAGAAAAAGTTAGGTTGTTGGTTGCTGTAATGAGATATCTGTTAGATAAAACAGATAATCTTTCGAAAGCAGCTATTTGCGAATATTTACAATCTGAAACGCCAATTAATTACACTCTTCATGAAATAAATTTATTATTAAAGAAAGACGATGGATTTACAGATTTATTAAAGAAATATAATATTTCTCTTCCAACTGAGAAACTCCTCCGTTTACCAATTTATGAGTTATCTGAAAGATTAATTAAAAAGTTTAGAATTCCTGAAAACTCATATGTTTCCTTTTTCTTGGATGTGATACTTAAATTTTCTGAAAATAAAGGAAGTAATCTTTCAGAATTTTTACTTTGGTGGGAAGAGAAAAAAGAGTCAGAATCAATTGTTGTTCCAGAAGGAACTAATGCGGTTCAAGTTATGACAATCCATAAATCCAAAGGACTTGCTTTTAATATTGTGATGATTCCTTTCAATTGGGAAGGAGGTAGGAAATATTCTGAAATTTGGGTGAACGCTTCCAAACAAACAAACAATAAATTAAATTCTACATTAATAAGAGGAAGTAAAAAATTAGAACTTTCCCAATTTTCGAATGAATATCTAGAGGAAAAGAACTTAAGTTTTATGGATAATTTAAATAAATTGTATGTTGCAATGACTAGGACTGTTGAGAGATTATATATTTTTGCAAAAGAATATCCTTCTTCTATTTCTGATAGTTTCTTGTCTTCTGGAAAATTGAATGCATTCTTGCATTTATATGGAATTTCGGATATATTTATTGATGGAGATCCTAATGAAAATCACACTGAAAAAGTACAGAAGAGAGTAAAAGTTTTTTCTACAACTTCCACTAAAAAAATAGAATGGGAAAAGGTAGTTTCTTTAAAAAGATCTTCAGAAAAATCCTGGGATTTAGACAATCAAAGTTCAGGAAAAGATTGGGGGAATTTGCTTCATCTAGCACTTTCAAGAGTAAATAATACAGATGAGATTGATATAGTGGTAGACGGGTTAGTTTCAGAAGGACTTTGTATTTGGAAAAATAAAGAGAAATTAAAGTCTGAGTTAGTTCGATTGTTAAGTCATCCTGATTTACAAGAGTTTTTTGACAAGAAATGGGAAGTAAAAAATGAGAAAGAAATTCTAACAAAAGAGGGGAGTTCTTATATTCCAGATAGGTTGTTGTTTTCTGAAAACACAACCATTATTCTTGACTATAAAACAGGATCCCCTCATTTTTCACACCATGATCAGATTAATAATTATGCATTTATTCTGTATGAAATGGGGTATGAAAATATTGAGAAATATCTGATTTATACAAATGAGGAACAATTAGTTCATAAAATATGAAAGCATTTCTAGAAAAAATAGCAGAAAGATTAGTGAAAAAGTTTCCGGATTCAATGGAAAATGTAGCTGTAGTTTTACCTAGTAAAAGATCAGTTATTTTCCTAAAATACCATCTATCCAAATTAATTGATAAGCCAATCTTTTTGCCAAAGTTTTTTTCAATTGAAGAGTTTATTGAGGAACTTTCAGAGTATAGAGTTGTAGATAATTTATCTCTACAATTTTATTTGTATCAGAGTTATTTAGAGTCTCCACCAAGCCAGACGGATACATTTGAAAAATTTATGAGTTGGAGTAGTATGTTGCTTCATGATTTTAATGAGATTGATAGAAGTTTGATAGATGCAAAATCTGTTTTTACAAATCTGAAACAGGTAAAAGAATTAGAAAATTGGACTTTAGAAGATTGGAGTTTTAGTTCAGAAAATCTAACAGATTCGCAAGAGCAATATGTTAGTTTTTATAATCAATTTTACAATTGGTATGTATCTTTCAATAAGATTCTTTCTGATAAGAAATTAGCTTATCAGGGAATGGCTTATAAAAAAGCTGCTTCAGAGATAGAGAATAAGAGTTTGGAATGGGAAAAAGTTTGGTTTGTTGGTTTAAACGCTCTTACATTATCCGAACAAAAAATAATAGATAACTTAAAAAACAGAGATATTGCTAGAGTTTTTTGGGATGCAGATCAGTATTATTATAACAATTCAAATCATGAAGCAGGTGAGTTTTTAAGAGTACAAAGAAATAGGTGGAGAGAAATTGATTTTGAAGGTGTAGGAAATTATTTTGAGAAAGAAAAACAACAATTTAATATAATTGCATGTCCGAAAAACATATCTCAATCCAAAGTTGTTTCAGAACTTCTAAGTTCATTTTCAGAGAAAGATTTACAAGAAAGTAAAACAGCAGTTGTTTTGGCAGATGAAGGACTTTTGTACCCTGTACTAAATCATTTGCCATCAAATGTAAAGGATATAAATGTTACCATGGGGAGTCCTTTAAAAAACACTCCTTTTTATTCCTTTATAGATGTAATTTTTCAGATGCAAATCCGTACTGAAAACCACAAAAGAGATCTGTTTTACTATAAAGATGTACTGAATATTATCAATCACCCTTTGTTTTCATCTTTAGCATCTTTTAAAAATATACATAATCTTCAAAACAAAATTTCTAAGAAAA
Source organism: Flavobacteriales bacterium (assembly GCA_018695965.1). GTDB lineage: Bacteria > Bacteroidota > Bacteroidia > Flavobacteriales > BACL11. The sequence goes on from JABHQB010000113.1 coordinate 4,050, forward strand.
ATAAGGTTTATATTTCCGTTGACTTTATAAAAAATGAATTGAAATCAGATTTTGAAAAAGTAAATCAGATTTTTATTTTTTGGAAAAATATTAATGAATCTCTTTCTTGTGTAAGGCAACTAATAATATTATTCCGAGAGAATTTATCAGGAAAGAAAAATAGTATAGAATCTGAAATATTATTTGCATTTAGTAAATCTTTTAATCTAATAAATAGTCTAATTTCAGAAAATAATTTTTTGGTTGAGATTAAAACCTTACATAGTATTTTCAGTCAATTATTATCAAAAGAAGTAATTCCATTTCAAGGAGAACCATTAAAAGGAATTCAGATTATGGGAATATTAGAAAGCAGGACACTTGATTTTAAGAATGTAATATTGTTAAGTGTAAATGAAGGACTCCTTCCACAGGGGAAAACATTAAATTCATTTATTCCTTACGATTTGAAAGTTCATTTTAAGATGCCAACTTATAGAGAAAGTGATGCGGTATTTTCCTATCATTTTTATAGGATTTTGCAAAGAGCAGAAAACGTTAATATTTTACACAATACCGAATCAGACGATTTTGGAAGCGGTGAAAAAAGCAGGTTTATCACTCAACTTTTATCAGAATATAAAGGCAGAATAAATGAGTTTGTATTTGGAGGAGAAGAACTAGAATTTACAGATGATAAAGAAATAATAATTAAAAATTCTTCCTTACAAAAAGAAATTGAAAATTGGAGTAAATATGTATCTCCCTCATCTTTAAATAAGTACATAAATTGTAGCTTATCTTTTTATTATCATTATTTGGCAAAAATCAGGAAAGAAGATGAAGTTTCAGAATTTGCAGAAGCAAATAATATTGGAACTGCAATTCATGAGGCTTTAAATAAAATCTATCCGAAAGGTGTAATTACATCACAATCTGTAAATCAAATAAAAGAGGATCTTTTAAGAAAAGTAGAAGAGGAGTTTATTCAAGAAATGAAAGGGGAAGATGTGAGTAAAGGAAAAAACTATCTTTCATTAGAAATTTCGAAAAAACTTGCTCAGAATTTTGTAGAGTTTGAAGAAAGGCTTCTTAAGAAACTTAATTCCAGAGGAGGAACTTTAAATATTTTAGAATCGGAAGGAGAATTTGAGCATCAACTACAAGTTAATCAAAAACCATTCACCATAAAAGGAAAGGTAGATAGGGTTGATGAAATGAATAATCAACTCAGAATTATTGACTATAAAACAGGAAAAGTAAGTAAATCTGATGTTAGTATTCCAGATTTTAATGAGCTGTTAGAAAACCCAAATAAAGCAAAAGCATTTCAGCTATTAGTTTATGCCTATATCTATTTAAAAAACAATCCCCAATATTCCGATAGAGAAGTGATTGCAGGAAATTTCTCATTTAAGAATTTAAAAGAAGGACTTCTTACAGTTGCAAAAAGTATTAATAGAAAAAAAGAAATAATCATTATTAACAAATCTGTTCTGAATAACGTAGAAGAGATAATAGCTGAAGTTATTGATAAAATAATGAATGAAGATTTTACAAAAACTACTGAAATCAGTAGATGTAAATATTGTGATTATCGATCTATTTGTAATAGATAAATTATAACTTTGTATTTCAATTTCTAACTATTATGAGAAAATATATTTTTATATTATTATTTGCGCCTTTCTTTAGCTTTTCACAGACACAGGAATGTGCGACAGTTCCTACACAATCACAGATTGATTACTTAACACAAACAAGAAGTGCTAGAGAAAATTGGGATGGACCTGAGATGATAATTAGCTTACCTGTTCAACATCATATAGTAAGAGAAACTAATGGAACAGGAGGTTTAGATCCTAATGACATCCCTATTATTATGGGAATAATGAATACGTATTATGCAAATGCTAATATCTCTTTCTTTGATTGTGGAACGATTAATTATATTGATAATAGCAGCTATTATAATTTTAATCAGTCACAAGAATCATCCGTTTGTGGAGCTAACGATGTAACAGATGTGATTAATATTTATTATTTTAATTCAGTTAGTAGTGGTAGTAGTTCATTATGTGGGTACGCGTATTTTCCAGGCGGGTCTTGGAAAAATAGAATCATAATGAATAATTCATGTGCACTTAATGGATCAACTTTGACACATGAATTAGGACATTACCTTTCTTTATATCACACTCATCAAGGATCTACTGGTTCTAACCCAGAACTAGTGAACGGAACAAATTGTACAACATCAGGAGATCAATTATGTGATACCCCAGCAGATCCAACTTTATCAACTAGTACTGTCAATTCATCATGTCAATATACAGGAACATCTACAGATCCAAATGGGCAAACATATGTTCCAGACCCAACAAACATCATGTCTTATTCTAGAAAATCATGTAGAACTTTTTTGAGTGCAGGTCAATACAATCGAGCAAATTATAGTGCTATAAATGATAGAGGATATTTAAATTGCAATACGGTAGTTTATGGATGTACAGATCCTAATGCTATAAATTATAATCCTTTAGCTACAGTAGATGATGGTTCTTGTTCTTATTGTATAACTACTTTACCATACAGTGAAGATTTTAATAATGGTATAGGCAGCTGGACAAATACTGGTTCTGCAGGTAATTGGATCTTAAATTCTGCAGGTACTCCATCTAATAACACAGGTCCTACTAGTGGAAATTCAGGTTCTGGTAATTATATGTATATAGAATCTTCCTCACCAAATTATCCTAGTGTTGGACCATTTACACTAACAAGTGAGTGTTTTGATTTAAGTAATTCTACTAATCCTTCCTTATCTTTTTATTATAATATGTATGGAGCTGCGATAGGGACTTTAAATGTTTATGCAAATAGCAGTTTAATATGGTCATTAAGTGGAAATCAAGGACAAGGCTGGAATTTGGTTCAGATTCCATTAACCTCTGTTGGGAATACTCTCATCATTGAATTTGAAGGTACAACAGGGTCTTCTTGGACTAGTGATATAGCTATTGATGATATAAATATAATTGGAATACAGCAGGTGAATGGATGTACAGATCCAAATGCTATAAATTATAATCCTAATGCAACGGTTGATGATGGATCGTGTATTTATCCTATTGTGGTAAGTGTTACTGGAAATAATTTAAGTTGCAATGGAGCAAATGACGGTTCTTGTTCAGTAGCTGTTTCTGGTGGACAGACACCATATACTTATTTATGGAATACTGGACAGACTACATCATCTATCAATAATCTATCTGCAGGGACATATACTGTAACTGTAACAGATGATTCAGGACAAACACAGACAACTAGTTACACTATTACTGAACCATCAGCTATTACTATTATTTATTCTGTTACCAATGTTTCATTTGCTGGAGGAAATGATGGAGCTATAAACATTACTCCTTCTGGAGGAGTAACACCTTATTTGTATTATTGGAATACCAATCCTACACAAACTACTCAGAGTATAAATAATCTGATTGCTGGAACATATACAGTTTGGGTTGTGGATGCGAATGGATGTATTGGCACTGTATTAATCACTATAAATGAAAATATTTCTACAACCTGTGGAGCAATAACAGGAGTTAATTTAACAGATGTTATTCACGATAGAGCAACCTTTAATTGGGATAATATGAATATATCTTCATGTCAAGTAGATCAGATTAGAATTAGATATAGAGAGGTGGGAACTAATTCTTATTCAACAAAAACAATGGGAGTTCCAACTGGAAGTGGATGTAATACTTCTAATACTTCTAAGTTAGTTCTTGGATTAAGCCCAAGTACAACTTATGAATACGACTTTAAGATATGGTATTGTAACGCATCTGCAGTTAACTGGCATGCTGGTGGAACATTTACTACATTACCATTATGTGATAATGTAATTAATGTGGTTCCTACACCAATCACTACTACTAAGACCCAATTCTGTTGGGACAGTGTTTCTACTTATGCATTTGTAAGATTACAATATAGAGAAAATGTACCAGGATCATCATTCTCTAATATTGGAGGTATGGGAGTTTTCTCCCCAATACTTTGTAAAGAAAAGAATGGATTAACTCCAGGATTAAGTTATAGAGTAATGTGGAGAACATGGTGTAATCCATCAGGAGGTCCTTACAGATCTCCAGTTTGGGATGGACCTGTTATTTGGACCCAACCAACAAGTGTTAGAATTTCGGATTCAAATGAAGGTAGTTTATTAAAAGTAGTAGATATTTTAGGTAGGGAGGTTAATCCAAATAAAGTTATTGACAATATCACTTTATTTTACATTTACTCTGATGGAAGTGTAGCAAGACGCATTTTTTTCAAATAATTTTACTGTATTCGCTAACTATTAATAAATAAGATAAATAAAATGAAAAACTTAATGAAATTATCTCTTTACTTATTGCCTTTTACTTTTTTACTAATATCTTGTGGAGGAGAAACATCAACAAAAGGAAATTGGTCTTCTTCTGATATGGATAGATGTACATCTGACATGATATCTGAAATGAAAGATGATCCTGAATCAGAAGAGATACTATCTTTATCAGGATCTACGATGAAAGAATTTGCTACCTGCGCTTGTGAGAAAGTGGAGGAGTTATATGAATCAGAATCTGAAGCTAGTGCCGCACTAGATGAAATGTCTGAAGAGGAAGTAGGAATGCTAATTTTAAGTTGTTTTGGTGATATGGAAGATCTTATAAAATTAGGAATGGAAATGGAAGACGAATCAACTAGTGAAGAAAATGATGAAGAATGATCTGAAGAATTTATAAATGAATTTATGGAAGCTTGTTCAGGAGATGATTCAGAGATGACAGCCTATTGTAATTGTATGTTAACACAACTTATGTTAAACTATACTGTTGAAGATATGGAAGTTTTAACAGAAGAGGATATGATAAAAATGGATGGTTTTGAAGATTGTGTAGGATTATTATACTAATTTTAGTGAAAAAACTTATCTGAGAAATTAATTAGGTGTAGTTTTTCTGAAGCACGAGTTAATGAAGTATATAGCCATCTGAGGTATTCTTTATTCAACATTTCATTTGTAAAATAAGATTGTTCTACGAAAACAGATTTCCATTGCCCACCCTGTGATTTATGACAAGTAATGGCATACGCATATTTTATCTGTAATGCATTCAAATACTTATCTTCCTTTATAGCTTTATTTCTTTTATATGTGTTTTTTATAGAATTATAATCTTGTGAAATTAAATTATATAACTCTTTATATCTCTCATAGTCTAAAGCAGCTTGTTCGCTTTCTAAAGTATCTAGCATTACAATTACATCTATTTCAGGCTCTTCAGGATAATCCACTAATTCAATCGTAATGTGAGCGAAATTAAACCCGTATAATTCTTCATATTTTCGGATGTGTTTTACTTTTACCGTATCTCCATTTGCTATAAATCCTGCTTTACTGTCTTCATCTAACCAACTGTAATTGTTCCTCACTACCATCAGATAATCTCCATTCGATATTCTTTCTTCTTTCCAAAGTATTTTATGCCGGATTTGCTGATTATATAAATATGCTCTTTTGTTTGATTTACAA
>JABHQB010000114.1 GCA_018695965.1 Flavobacteriales bacterium
ATTGGTAAAGGAATTGCAGAAGTATTTGCACGACATGGAGCAAAAATTGCATTTACATATCGTTCTTCAGAGAAAGAAGCAAAAGATTTAGAGAAGGAACTTTCCTCAAATGGATGTAAAGTGAAAGGGTACAAATCAGACGCGTCAGATTATGAGGCTTCACAAAAATTAGCAGAGGAAGTGTTAAAGGAATTTGGATCTATTGATGTATTGGTTAATAATGCTGGAATTACAAAAGATGGACTTTTAATGCGTATGTCAGAGGAAGATTTTGATAGTGTGATGGATGTTAATATGAAATCAGTTTTCAACATGACAAAAGCAGTACTCAGACCAATGCTAAAACAAAGAAAAGGTTCTATTATTAATATGAGTTCAGTGGTAGGTGTAAAAGGAAATGCCGGTCAGGCAAATTATTCAGCATCCAAAGCTGCTATTAACGGATTTACTAAATCTACGGCCTTAGAGCTTGGATCTAGAAATATCAGATGTAATTCCATTGCTCCTGGTTTTGTAGAAACTGAAATGACAGATGCTTTAGGAGAAGATCAGGTAAATGAATGGAGAAATTCTATTCCTCTAAAAAGAGGAGGTACAACTGATGATATAGCAAATGTAACACTCTTTTTAGCTTCTGACATGTCATCTTATGTAACAGGTCAGGTTATTAATGTTTGTGGAGGTATGCTAACATAATTTTATGTTTAGCATTACTACAGAATTACCAATTTATTATAGCGTATTATGCATTCTTTTAGGTGTAGTTTACGCTTATTTTTTATATAGAAGAAATAAATTTTTAAGTAAAAAACTTACTGCATTATTATTTGTTTTTCGTGCATTGGTAGTTTCTGTTTTGTCTTTCTTATTGCTTAACCCATTATCTTCTGTTACAAACACTATTGAAAAGAGACCAATAATAATTTTAGCGCAAGACGCTTCTTTCTCTACCTTTTCAGATTCTTCCGATTATCAAAATTTAATTAATCTAAAGAATAAGCTTTCTTCAGATTTTGATGTGATTACGTATAATTATTCTGATCAGATAAAAGAAGGTTTTACAACTGATAAGACTGGTAATTCTACAAATATTAGTCATCTTTTGGATGAGGTAGATTTAAAATATTCTGGAAGAAACCTAACAGGAGTTGTTTTAAGTTGGGATGGTCTGTATAATCAAGGTAGTAATCCTCTGTCACATAAAATTTCAAAATCTATTCCTTTTTACACTATTCCTTTGGGTGACACTTCTGTTTTAAAAGATGTCAGAATTTCTGAAATTCAGCATAACGAGATTTCTTTTCTGGGTAATACCGCTCCCGTGAAAGTAAATATACAAACAGAAAAATGTAAAGGAGAATATATAACAATAAAATTATTTTCTGAATGGAAGTTAATAGAAAGTAAAAAAATAAAAATAAACTCCAATTCTGAATTTATCAAAACAAATTTTACAATTAAAAACAGTAGTTTAGGACTTCATAAATACAAAGTTGTAGTTTCTTCAGTTTCAAATGAAAAATCTATAGAAAATAACTCTCGTTCTTTTTATGTAGAAGTATTGGACTCTAAATATAAGATTCTAATATTATATGATGCAATTCATCCTGATATTTCTGCAATAAAATCGGTTTTAGATAAGAATAAGAACTATGAAATTGTGAAAGAGAAACTTTCAGAGTTTAATTCAAATTACGATAAGTATAATTTGGTTATTTACTTTGCATTTTCTGACAATAAATTAGAAGAATTAGAAAAACTAAAAAGTTCTGATGTTTCACTTTTATTATTGGTAGGACCAAATTCTGTATCTAAATTAAATTATTTGTATCCATCAGGAAAAATAGTTGGCAAGAATAAGAGTCAAGAAGTTACCGCTAGTTATAATTCTGATTTTTCAAAATTTAATGTCTCTACAAATCTTCAGAACTATTTAACTGATTTACCTCCTTTATTAGCTCCATTTGGCACTTATAATCAATCTCTAACTTCTGAAATTATATTATACCAGAAAATAGGACTGTATACTACAGAAAAACCACTTATTATAGTTGATAATAATTCTGAAAAAAAATATTCGGTAGTATATTCTGAAGGATTGTGGAAGTGGAAGATTAATGATAGAAATGACAATAATCTGCACCAAAATTTTGATGAATTATTCTCTAAGATGGCTCAATTTCTTCTTATAAAAGAAGATAAAAGCAGGTTCCGTATTAATTACGATAAAAAGATAATTCAAGGAAAAGATATGAATTTCTTTGCTGAATACTATAATGAAAACTATGAACTGAATAATGAAAAAGATGTTAGCTTACACATCAAAAATAAGGATGGAGTAATTTACGATTATGTTTTTTCAAAAAACACTAATTCTAGTTACTTTTTAAGAGTAAGTTCTCTTTCTGAAGGTTCTTATAATTTCACTGCGAAATATAATAATTCCGAACAGATTGTAAAAGGAGAATTCACAATTCTTCCCAAACAGATAGAAAGTAAGATTAACACTGCGAATCATCAGATTTTATATCAACTTTCTACAGAAAGTAATGCGCAGATGTTTGATAATTTTAATACAGATCAGATAGTAGATACTCTAAAAAACAATCCTTTAAATAAAACTCTTCTTCATACTTCTGAGAAGGTGAAATCAGTAATAAATATCAAATGGATTTTGATTCTTATTCTATTATTTATTTTAATAGAAATGGTAGTTCGTAGATATAATGGAACTTATTAGTTGTTTTCCTGATATACTGTTAGTTTCTTAGAAGTA
>JABHQB010000115.1 GCA_018695965.1 Flavobacteriales bacterium
ACAAGAAGACTTGTTGATGTATCTTCTGATGTTGTTGTTGTAGAGGAAGATTGTTTAACTTTAAGAGGTCTTGTTACAACTGCTCTTAAAAATAATGAGGATATTATAGAATCATTATACAATAGAATTTTAGGTAGAGTAAATCTTCATGATATTTATCATCCAAAAACAGATAAGTTAATTGTAGAATCTGGTTCTGATATTACTGAGGAAATTGCTAAAGCAATTGATGAGTCAGGTATTGAAGAAGTAGAAATAAGATCAGCACTTACTTGTGAAACAAAAAGAGGAATCTGTACTAAGTGTTATGGTAGAAGTATGTCATCAGCAAAAATGGCTCAAAAAGGTGAAGCAGTTGGTGTTATTGCGGCTCAATCAATTGGAGAGCCTGGAACACAACTTACACTTCGAACTTTTCATGTTGGGGGTACCGCTTCCAGATCTGCTATTGACGCAAGTGTTATAATCAAGAAGCCTGGTGTTATAGTAATTGATGATTTAAGAACAATTAACACTAAGAATGAAGATGGAAATAATATAGAATTAGTAGTTTCTAGATCAGCAGAATTAAGAGTTATTGATCCTAAACAAGATGTTGTGATTGCTACACATAATATTCCTTATGGTTCAACTATTTACATTAAAGATGGGGATGTGCAGAAGGGAGATGTTATTTGTGATTGGGATCCGTATAATGCTGTAATCATCTCTGAGATTGATGGTGTTACTGAATTTGATTATATTGAAGAAGGTGTTACTTATAGAGTTGAGTCTGATGATTTAACAGGATTTAAACAGAAGGTAATTATTGATAGTAGAAGTAGAAAACAATCTCCTACAATTATTATTAAAGGAAAGAAAAAAGATGGTGAAAGATCTTATAGTATTCCGGTAGGGGCTCATGTTTCACTAGATGATAAACAGGTAATTAAAAAAGGATCTATTCTATGTAAAATACCTAGAACTATTGGTTCTTCTGGAGATATCACAGGGGGTCTTCCTAGAGTAACTCAGTTATTTGAGGCGAGGAATCCTTCTAATCCTGCTGTAGTTTCTGAAATTGACGGTATTGTATCTTTTGGTCCTAAGATTAAGAGAGGAAACAAAGAGATTATTGTTACATCAAAAGATGATCAGATTAAAAAATATTTAGTTCCTTTATCAAAACACATTTTGGTACAAGAACATGATTTCGTAAGAGCTGGTTCAGCACTTTGTGATGGAAATATTACTCCTAAAGATATTTTAGCTATTAAAGGTGTTAAAGCGGTTCAGGAGTATATTGTAAATGAAGTACAGGAAGTTTACCGATTACAAGGTGTGAAAATTAATGACAAACACTTTGAGGTTATTGTAAGACAAATGATGAGAAAAGTAGAAGTACTTGACGCTGGTGATACTAGTTTGTTAGAAAAACAGTTAGTTGATAAGAATTATTTTATGGAAGCTAATGATAAGATTTTTGATAAGAAATATATTGAAGATCCAGGTGATTCTGAGAACTTACAAGCTGGTCAGTTAGTGTCCGTTCGTCAGTTAAGAGAGGAGAATTCTAGATTAAAAAGAAAAGATTTGAAATTAGTTCAAGTTGTAGATGCAACTCATGCAGTTTCTAATCCAATACTTCAAGGAATTACAAGAGCCTCATTACATACTGATAGTTGGGTTTCTGCAGCTTCATTCCAGGAAACTACAAAAGTTCTAAATGAAGCATCTATTAGAGCAAAAATTGATACTTTAAAAGGATTAAAAGAAAATGTAATTGTAGGTCATAAAATTCCTGCAGGTACTGGTCTTTTTGAAAATAAAAATACAATTGTTGGTTCTCAGGTTGAAATGGATAGGTTAGAATCATTGAAGAGTGAAAAGCTGGAAATTACAGAAGAAGAAACTATTGAAGTGTCAGAAACTGTTGCAGTGATTAAAGAAGATTAAAAATATTTTATTATGTCTGAAGAAAAGAAAAAAGAAGGATTAAATATTGAGTTGGGTGAAGATGTTGCTCAAGGTACATACAGTAACCTTGCAATAATCAATCATTCACCATCAGAATTTATTGTTGATTTTATTCAAATGATGCCAGGAGTTCCAAAGGCAAAAGTAAAATCGAGAGTGATTTTAACTCCTCAACATGCAAAAAGATTGATGAAAGCTTTAGTAGATAACATATCTAAGTTTGAAGACCAGTTTGGTAAGATTGCAGATGTAGATCCAAATAAAGGAATCCCAATGAATTTTGGAGGACCTACGGCACAGGCTTAAAATTATTCTATTTTAAAAAACCAGTTGAAAAACTGGTTTTTTTTGTGAGATATTTTGGATGTATTTAGAATCCAAATCCGCTTATTTGAAGATTAGCATTTAATTGTAATCTAATTCCTTCATGATATTTTCCACCATTAAATAAACCGTTCTCAGTAAAAACTGGAATGTAGACACCAATACCTGATAGATTTATTTTTAATCCTGATCCATAAGCGTAATTATCTCCATCAGTTCCAGCTTCAGTATAAATATCTAGGTTTTTATGCAAATTATAATCTAAACTTAAGGATGTTAAGAAATTATCAGAAGTGATATCAGTGTAATGTTTTAATCCTCCCTCACGTATAAATAATTGTTTACTTAAAGTTCCGTCAATTTCGCTTCTGGCATATGATTTTTCCGAGAAGGTGTAATCCATATTACCATTCCAAGAACTCATTCGTAGATCGTATGTAGAGTTCTGACTATTAACATATCCAAAATAACCTCTTATATTTATTCTTTTACTTTGATTCAGATGATAATTATAATTCATAATAATATTTGCTTTTGTAAATTCTCCTCCCTTCTCTAGTTGTAGATGAAATGAATAAGGATGTAAAGTTCTTGCATTGGAGAAAGTGTAATTTCCTTTAATAAATTCTAAAGTTTCCTCCTCTTTTTCTAGATAAATGTAAGAAGCTTTTAGGTAATGATCTTTTTTATCTCTTAAGGAAGATTTATTTAGTGTGAGATCTATTGATGGAGAGACTCTTTTATAAGTTTTCTTGTAGTCCCAATTAAATTGTTCTGCATCTAAACTAAATTTGGCTTTCGAAAAGATAAAAGAATGAGAATATTTTGTAAAAGATAGATTTCCTCTACCAACTAATTCTCTTGTTCCGAAACTATACATAGGTGAGATTTTGTAGGAGAATCCTCCTTTAGGAATAAATTTATTATAAATACTTAATCCGGAAGAAAACTGATTGTATTTATTCCAACTTAGATTAGGATGATAGAAAAATTGTGTTTTCTCTGGGTTATAAACACTTCCAATTAGTTGTAGTTTTATAGGTTCACATTGTTTAAACAAACCTTTTGTTTTGTAGATGTTATTATTTCTATTGGTTTCAGGCATTACTCCATTATAATCAATTCGGATATGGTCGTAATCTCCATTAATATAAGGAACTGTTTTTGTTCCTTCAAAACCATCTACCCAGAGTTCTTCACTACTAACTCCATCTGTTACACCGCAAATTACAACAGGTCCAGGAATAGTTCCATTATTTTTTAAAGTAATATGTAGGTTTTTCGGTTCTTTATCAATTTTACTAATAGAGTAGTCCAACTGATTTGTTGTAGTAATCATATTGTTAAAAAACCATGATAAATCTTTTCCTGTTATATCTTCAAAGATTGCTTTCAAATCTTCTGGTTGAGGGTGTTTAAATTTCCACTTTTCAAAATATTCTTTCATGCAATCATCAAAAATCTCCTGACCAAGATATGCAGCTAAATAGTCGAACACAATATAGGTTTTCATATACACAATTCCACCATAATTCATCATTGTATATTCTGCAGAAGGAAAATCTATTGGCTGATCTTTTGCAGTCCAAGCTCCAATAAGATACATCAATTCTCCCATAACATTTTTAGTTGTAATATTTTCTAAATCGAATATTTTTTTAAGTTTATTAGGTATTGGTATCATCTCATCTAACATATTATGTTCAGGATATTTTGTCATCATATACCTTTGTTCGTTGTATGTATTTATTCCCTCATCCATCCAAGCGTGATCTCTTTCGTTAGTTCCTAGAATACCGTAAAACCAATTATGTCCTACTTCATGCATAATAACTTCTTCTAGCATTTTTGGACTACCACTTTCACCAATCACCGTTACATTAGGGTATTCCATCCCACCACCAGCAGAAATAGTACCGTCTACTGCTGTGCAATAATTGTATGGATAATCTCCATTCCATAGAGAGTAATAGTAAACAGCATCATGCATATATTCTATTGAGTTCTTCCAAAGATGAGCTTCATTATTAGTAAACATAGTATAAAGTGTAACTGTTCTTCCAGAATAAGGTAGTTCTACTTTACCTTTTAGTACATGATATCTTTTGTCGGCGAACCAACCAAAATCATGAACCTTTTCTTGAGTAAATCGAATTGTTTTGGTTTTCTTATCTGATTCAGGGAAACTCATATCAGAATCAAATCTTGAAATAGTATCAGTCATTTCAGCAAGCTCATCTAATCTGACATGCTCTCCTTTATTTTGTAAATCTCCAGTTGCACCAACTGTATAATTTCTTGGCAAAGTAATACTCACATCAAAACTTCCAAACTCAGAATAAAACTCTCCTTGACTTAAATATGGCATAATGTGCCATCCATCTTTATCATAAACTGCTGGTTTTGGGTACCATTGTGTTATCATATAAGATTGATCTACATGACCAAGTCTTGAAAATCTTGCATCAGGTATTTTAACTTTAAATGGAGTTTTAATTGTAATTGTTTCTCCTGCTTTTATTGGTTTATTCAAAATTAGTTTGCAGATGTCAATATGTTCAGGATGATATTTCAAATCTACTTTCTTTCCATTAATAGTAAAATTTAAGTCTGTAATATAACCTCTATCTTCTTCAGTTGCATAATATAAATCTGTATTTCCACCTTCTAACTCATGTTTTGCAAGTGCAGTTGAATTATCTTTATATGCATTAGGCCAAATATGAAACCATAAAAAATCTAAATCATCAGGAGAATTATTTGTATATTCTATTATTTCTTCTGCAATTAGAGTGTGATTCTTGTCATTAAGTTCTACACTAATATTGTAGTTTACTTCTTGTTGAAAGTAATCTTGTGCAGATATACTTACACTTAAAAGTGTTAATAGGGATAGTGTTAGTTTTTTATACATAGTTTATTTTATTAAAAGTTCTAAAATTACAAAAATTCCGAATATGA
>JABHQB010000116.1 GCA_018695965.1 Flavobacteriales bacterium
CTAGATTTATCAGTAATGAATTTCTGTCAAAACAATTCTTTGTAAGTGCTTCCCAAATAAGATTACAGCTATCTATATTCTTGTTTTCTTCTCCTGATTTTATTTCAATTATTACAGATTTTTTAATTTCAGATAATAATGGAAGACAAAACTCTTTTGTGTTCTCATCTACTAAAATGCCAATTTTAGAATATTGAGAAACATCTAATTTAGAGATAGAATTTTCTCCTATCCAAACAGAATAATTATCTGCTTTTATTTCTTTCACTCAGTTACTTCTGGTAAAGGATTTCCTGTACACCCATTAGGATATGCAGTTCCTAAAATTGTAGAAATTGTTGGAGCAATATCACGGATATTTACTTTTCTGTCTGTTTGTCCTTGAGGAATTGATCCTCCCCAAAAGATAAGAGGTACATGGGTATCATAACTATAAGAAGAACCATGAGTAGTCCCTCCTTCTTTCCAGTAAGATTTTAACCAACCAGTCTGTAAACTTACAATTACATCTCCTGATCGTTTTTGATTATAACCTCTTTGTACTAAAGAATGAAATGAATTTTGATATTCATTTTCATTTAACTGAGTAGCAGTATAAGTATTTTTCACCCACTCATACTTTAAGAAATATTGTGCGCATTTTCTTTGTATTTCTTCCAAATTAATATTCTTTTCTACAATCAAATCATGATTTAAAAACAAATGATTATTGGAATAATTCTTGATCCAATCTCCCTTTCCGTAAATAATATCTAGATGAGACAGTAATTCTGTTTTCATGATAGAACCATCAAAATATCCTGAAGGAATATTTCTTTCTAGAAGCTCATTAGGTTCAGATACTACACCATGATCGGCTGTAATGAAAAGAACGACATCCTCATATCCAATATTTTTCTCTACGGTTTTTAAAATATCAGAAATATCTTGGTCTAGTCTAATGTAAGTGTCTTTAATCTCTGGAGCATGTGGGCCGTATTGATGTCCAATATAATCAGTAGAAGAGAAGCTGATAGTTATTACATCAGTATTGTCTCCTTGCCCTAATTCTTCTTCTTTTATAATTTCTATTGATAGATCTTTTAGAATGCTATTTCCAAAAGGAGTCTTCTTAACAGCACTTCCTCCAGAACTTAAAAGTAGAGCGTCAAGATTATGAGAAAACTCTCCCTTTACGTTCCATTCACCTTTTAGATAATTTTGTGATGGATTATTATCATTTATTTTCTCTACATAATCTGGAAGATTATTCATATAAAATGATGATGTAATCCATTTGCCATCACTACTAAGCCAATATGCACCATCTGCTGCATGTCCTGCAGGTAAGATAGCTCCTCTGTCTTTTAAAGATATTCCAAAAACTTTACTTTTTTCGTTAAATAGTTTTAACTCATCTCCGAATGTAGTAGTTAACATATGATGAGGGGACATCTTTCCATCTGTAGAAACTACATCTACATTTTTTTGTTCGCAATTACAAACTGTATGCATATCTCCATCCCCTGCACAATAGATGTAATCTCCAGAGTTTTTATCATACCAATCGTTTGCAATAATTCCATGAACTGCAGGAGTAGTTCCTGTAAAAATAGAGGCATGACCAGGTCCTGTGTAAGTTGGCACATACCCAAATTGCGCATTTCTAAAGAAATGTCCTTCATTTATTAATCTTTTAAATCCATTATCACCAAAATCTTCCCAAAAACGATAGATATAATCGTAACGCATTTGATCCACTACAATTCCTACTACTAATTTTGGTTTTCTTATTTCATCTTCTGAGCCTACTTGAAGGGAAAAGGAAATGCCTTTTGACTTTTTCTGTGCAAAAGATTGAAATCCTGTAAAAAGGATAAGTGTAAATGTGAGTATTTTTTTCATTTATTTCTATTTTTAATTGCAATTACCGCTAGGGATAAAATTATAGCTACCAATACATCTGCAATTGGTGGCACTTCAGGCCAAACAAAATTCCAAATACATACTAACACTAACCACCCAAACCACAAGAAGTCAAAATCTTTAATTTTCATTCTATAAATATAATATACTAGCAAACTTACAAATAGTCCCCAAAACATACCTCCCAAAATATCAAAAGGATAATGAACTCCTAAATAAACCCTACTGAAACCAATCAGTACTGCCCAAGAAAATAATAAAGCAAACATCTGGATATTTCTAAATATAAATCCTAAAAAGAAAGCAAGAACAAAAGAGTTTGCCGCATGTGAACTAATAAAGGAAAATCCTGTGCCACAATGATAGCCATCAATTGACCTAATCCCTTCTAAAGCAGGTATCATATTACAAGGACGAACTCTTTCAAATACGTCTTTAAATAAATGAACACTACCAAAATCTGCTATAAAAATTAGCAACCCTAATGCTAATAATATTTTAATGAATTGATCTGAAAAACGTTTGTA
>JABHQB010000117.1 GCA_018695965.1 Flavobacteriales bacterium
GTAAGAAGCAAGAAAGTATTAAACTAATTTATAAAGGTGGAGATATTTTATACATCAGTATTCACTCTTTACACAAAATCTCAAAATTTTCAGCTAAAGAAGGGCACAAACCAAGCATCAATCAGTTAGGAGGGACAAGATGGCAAACTACCAAGAATAAAACAAAAAGTAGAATTAAGAAAATTGCTTTTAATCTTATTCAGCTGTATGCAAAACGGAAAACTATTAAAGGTTTCTCTTACTCTACTGATACATATTTACAGCATGAATTAGAAGCTTCCTTTATGTGGGAAGACACACCAGATCAAATACTTTCTACCGTAGCAATAAAAGAAGATATGGAAAAAGAAATTCCAATGGACAGATTGGTATGTGGAGATGTTGGGTTCGGAAAAACAGAACTTGCTATCAGAGCAGCATTTAAAGCTGTTGCGGATAACAAACAAGTTGCTGTTTTAGTCCCTACTACAATTTTAGCGCTTCAACACTACAAGACTTTTCGGAATAGATTAAAAGATTTTCCTTGTAAAGTAGATTATATCAACAGATTTAAAACAACAAAACACCAGAATCAAACATTAAAAGATTTAAATGAAGGAAAAGTCGATATTCTAATTGGGACGCACAGAATTGTAGGTAAAGACGTAACTTTTAAAGATTTAGGATTATTAATTATTGATGAAGAACAAAAATTTGGAGTAAATATTAAAGATAAGTTAAAAAAAATGAAAGAGAATGTAGATATCCTTACGCTTTCAGCTACTCCTATTCCAAGAACTTTACAATTCTCATTATTAGGAGCAAGAGATTTATCAATCATCAATACTCCTCCTCCAAACAGAATAGCAATACATACAGAGACAATCAGGTTTAATGAAGAGATTATCCGAGACGCAATACAATATGAAATTTCAAGAAACGGACAAGTTTTTTTCATTCATAACAGAATAGAAAATATAAAAGAAGTTGCTGGAATATTACAAAGATTAGTCCCAAATGCAAAAATAAAAGTCGGACACGGACAAATGGAAGGAAAGATCTTAGAAGAACGTATGATTGGGTTTATTGAAGGGGATTATGATATTTTAGTTTCTACAACAATTGTTGAAAATGGTGTTGATGTTCCAAATGCTAACACCATACTTATAAATAATGCAAATCATTTTGGACTCTCAGATTTACACCAAATGAGAGGGAGAGTTGGTAGATCAAATAAGAAGGCTTTTTGTTATTTAATTAGTCCTCCATATCATCAATTGTCAGATGACGCTAGGAAAAGATTACAAGCTTTGGATCAATTCTCAAATCTAGGAAGTGGATTTAGTATAGCTATGAGAGATCTAGATATTAGAGGAGCCGGAGATTTACTTGGTGCAGATCAGAGCGGATTTATAAATGAAATTGGTTTTGAAATGTACCAGAAAATACTAAATGAATCAATTGAAGAATTAAAACAAGATAAATTCCAGGAACTTTTTGAAGAAACAAAAGAACAATACTTTATAAAAGATTGTCAAATTGATACTGATTTAGAAATATTAATTCCAGATAATTATATCTCTAATATTGAAGAAAGACTAAATATTTATAAAGAATTAAATGCTATTTCGGATGAGAAAGGTTTGTTGAATTTTCAGAAGAATTTAGAAGATCGATTTAGCACAATTCCTCTTTCTGTTACAGAACTAATCTCTTCAATGCGATTAAAATGGATTGCAAAAAAATTAGGTTTTGAAAGGTTAATTCTGAAAAACGGAACAATGAGATTGCATTTTACAACAAAAACCGATTCTACATATTTTGAATCTGAGATGTTCGGGAAAATACTTAAATACCTGAAATTGAATTTCGGAACATGCGAAATGATAGAAAAGAACTCGAAACTAAGCTTAGTAATTACGAATGTAAACTCCGCATCAAAAGCAATAGATATTTGTAAAGATATTTTGAGCTAATTTCTGTATCTCTGATCATCTTAAAAGTTATTAACACATTTCATATTAGGATTGTTTTCAATTGTAAATCCCCTAGTAATTGAGTAAAATTGCAATACTAATAAAAATTTTAGATGACACAAGGAAGAAAGATAAAGAACGCTCTTATTTCGGTTTTTCATAAAGATGGATTATCACCTATTATAAAAAAATTAGAAAAACTCGGTATAGAAATTTATTCTACTGGAGGGACTCAAGATTTTATTGAAGGAGAAGGAATTAAAGTAAATAGAGTAGAAGATTTAACAAGCTATCCTTCTATTTTAGGAGGTAGAGTTAAAACTTTACACCCAAATGTTTTTGGTGGCATTTTATCAAGAAGAGAGTTAGATTCTGATAAAGAACAATTAAATCAATATAACATTCCTGAATTTGATTTAGTAATTGTTGATCTTTACCCTTTTGAAAAAACAGTTCAGTCATCAGCAACAGAACAAGATATTATTGAAAAAATAGATATTGGTGGAATATCATTAATCAGAGCGGCTGCCAAAAATTACAAGGATGTACTTATTGTTTCTGAAATGAATCAGTATTCTGATGTTCTTAATATTTTAGAAAATGGAAACGGAACCACTCAATTAGAAACAAGAAAGAAATTTGCATCAAAAGCTTTTAATATCTCTTCTCATTATGACACAGCTATTTTCAAATATTTTAATGAGGAAGAAGTTGCTTTCAAACAATCTGTAAGAGAAAATAAAGTCTTAAGATATGGAGAAAATCCTCACCAAAATGGAACTTTCTTTGGGAATCTATCAGATATGTTTGACCAATTACACGGCAAAGAACTTTCATACAACAATCTGTTAGATGTAGATGCTGCTGTAAATCTAATTTCAGAATTTAAGGATACTACTTTTATAGTAATGAAACATAATAACGCTTGTGGTATTGCAAGTAGAAACAACCTTGTTGACAGCTGGAAAGATGCACTGTCTGCAGATCCTGTTTCTGCTTTTGGTGGAGTACTAATAACAAATAATGAAATTGATGTAGAAACTGCGGAAGAGATAAATAAAATTTTCTTTGAAGTAATTATCTCTCCTTCTTACAACTCAGATGCTCTTACAATTTTAAAATCAAAAAAGAATAGAATCATATTAACCCAAAAAAATGTTGAATTAGATAAAACTCAATTCCGAACTGTTTTAAATGGAGTCTTACATCAAGATAAAGATCTACATACAGATACTATTGATGATATGAAAACCGTTACAAAGCTATCTCCTTCAGAGGAAGAATTTTCAGATATGGTATTTGCATCAAAAGTGTGTAAACACACAAAATCGAATACCATAGTTTTTGCTAAAAACAAACAACTCTTATCTAGCGGTGTAGGTCAAACTTCTAGAGTAGACGCGTTAAAACAAGCGGTTGTAAAAGCAAAAACCTTTAATTTTGATTTAAATGGAGCTGTAATGGCTTCTGATGCATTTTTTCCTTTTCCTGACTGTGTGGAACTTGCAAATAATCAAGGGGTAAAATGTGTTATTCAGCCAGGAGGATCTATAAAAGATAACTTATCGGTTGAATATTGCAATAATAATAATATGAAAATGGTTACAACTGGATACAGACACTTTAAACATTAAAAAAATAAATTATGGGATTTTTTGACTTCATGACAGAATCAATTGCTATTGACTTAGGAACTGCAAACACATTAATAATTCATAACGATAAGGTTGTAGTAGACGAACCATCTATTGTAGCTAAAGATGTTAAGACTGATGAAGTTATTGCATTTGGGAAGAGAGCTAGACAAATGCATGGAAGAGCGCATAAAGGAATAACAACAATTCGTCCATTAAAAGATGGTGTAATTGCTGATTTCCATTCTGCAGAACAAATGATTAGAGGGTTTATTAAAATGATAAACCGTAAGAAAACTCTTTTTCCACAAGCTCTAAAAATGGTTATTTGTATACCTTCAGGTATTACAGAAGTTGAAAAAAGAGCGGTATTAGATTCTGCAGAACATGCGGGAGCAAAAGAAGTATGGCTTATACACGAGCCTATGGCGGCAGCTATTGGTATTGGTATTGATGTAATGGAGCCTGAAGGGAATATGGTTATTGATATTGGAGGAGGGACAACAGAGATTGCTGTCATATCATTAGGGGGAATTGTCACAGATAAATCTATAAAGATAGCGGGTGATGAATTCACTAATAATATTAAAAACTATATGAAGACTCGTTATAATATTGCGATAGGAGATAATATGGCAGAGAAAATCAAGATAAATGTAGGTTCAGCTATGACAGAATTAGATGACCCTCCACCAAATTTTCCTGTTCATGGTAGAGATCTTATGAATGGTATTCCAAAAGAAGTGGTTGTAACTTATAAAGAGATTGCAAATGCCTTAAATAATGCGATTGAAGCAATTGAAGCAGCAATTATGAATGCTTTATTTACTACTCCTCCTGCTCTTTCTGCGGACATTTATAATACTGGGTTATATCTAACTGGTGGTGGTGGAATGCTTAGAGGATTAGATAAAAGAATCTCTCAGAAAACTAAATTACCTGTTTATGTTGCAGAAGACCCACTAAGAGCAGTTGCTAGAGGTACAGGCATTGCTCTGAAAAATACATCTGGATTCTCCTTCCTTATTCAGTAAAAGTTAATAATGAGAAATTTATTTCGATTTATTAAAGTATATCATTTTATTCTATTATTCATTCTAATAGAATCTTTCTCTTTATTCCTTTTTATCTCAAATCATAAATTTCAGCAAAGTAA